>CAMBSB010000031.1 GCA_945870155.1 Paludibacter jiangxiensis
AGAGCAATTATGGGGTTATCGCGAGGGTGATGCAATGGGTGGTTTTGATCCTTATTCCTCAAGCAAAGGCGCAGCCGAAATTGCAATCGCATCCTGGAGGCGTTCATACAAAATGCCTATTGCTAGTGTAAGAGCAGGAAATGTGATAGGTGGTGGCGACTGGGCACTCGACAGAATTATTCCCGATTGTATTCGTGCTATAGAAGTTGATAAACCAATTGAAATTAGAAATCCGCTAGCTATTCGTCCTTGGCAACATGTTCTAGAGCCACTTGGAGCATATTTATTACTTGCTGTAAAACTGAATTATGACCCTGAAAAATATGCCGAAAGTTGGAACATTGGTCCTGAACTTGATGCAGTATCCACGGTTAAAGATATCTCGATGTTGGTGACAAAACAATATGGTAAAGGTAAAGTAATAGATGTTTCTGATTTTAACCAACCACACGAAGCAAAGCTTTTGATGTTGGATATCACAAAAGTAAAATTACTATTAGGTTGGTCTCCAGTTTTAAATATTGAACAAGCTATTGAGTTTACAGTAGAATGGTACAAAAAATACTCAAAAGAAAATATTTATGATCTCTGCATAGAACAAATTTTAAAATTCAACAAATACTATGAAGAAATGCATTCTTAAATTATTAAACAAAATAGTAAGAAAATCAACTATTTATGTTGATAATTTGAATATTCGCTTTTCTGAAAAACTTCCGGAAAAAGGTGATTTGTTTACATTTATCGATGCTTCAAGTATAGGGAAAAAACTTATGTGTATTAAACCTGAAAACCTTGAAAAGGTGAGACCATATCCAATATACAAAGCCATTAAAAACATTCAATTCGATGTTGAATATCCTGCTATTTATTTAATGGAATACGAAAATGTCAGTTTCTTTTCAAATTCCGATTTTATAATTTCGGGTAATGAGGTGGTTTGGGATAAAAGAAATTATCCAATGTTTTCAAAAATGTTTCCACAAGATAAGGAGCTTGTAAATTTCGATGACAATAAAGTTAAAATACTGATAGATAAAGAAACAGTTAATGTAGAAACCGCATTTTCAATGTGTGGAGTTTATGCTACAGTTTGGTCTCATTTTTTAGTTCAATATCTACCTAAATTGTATTTCTTTTTACAATATACAGAAAGAAAGGATGAACATTTAACTATAATTTTACCTGAATACTCCGACAGTCACGTAATTGAAGTTGTAGAACATTATACAAATAAATTTAAGAATACCACAATAAAAACTTTAAACAACAATCAGATTGCTACTTGTAAAAAGTTATATTATATTGAAAGTACGTCCATGATTTCAGATCATGAAACGTATGAAACATATATTGATTTCTTTGTACCTGAGTGTGTTAGTAGTTTTTTAAAAAAGGTATTTGCTCCAGATTTCATCAAATTAAATAATGTTTTGAAAAAGGAACAAAAAAATAAATTATATGTTGTACGTAAAAATGCGGAATATCGCAACTTACTGAATATTGAGGAAATTGAAAATTTTTTCAAAGCAGAAGGTTTTCTTTTTGTTGAACCACATTTAATGTCAATGAAAGAAAAAATTGAACTTTTTTACAATGCAAGCGAAGTTGCAGGACCATATTCTGCTGGTTTTTCAAACATTCAGTTTTGTCGTCCAGGTACAAAAATCTGCTTATTGACCAATATTCAACGCAGTTTCGAAACATATCTTTCTTATTTTGTTGATTTAAATGAAGTTACTTTTGTTGCAGTAACCGGAACTGATATTGAGAATGATAGTCAATCATCATACACTATTCCGCTTAACAAAGTCAAACAAGCATACAACTCAATTTTTACTAAATAAATTTGCTAATAAAATGAAGATAACATTAATTGGTTCAAATGGCTTATTGTCTGATAGTATAGGAAAATATTGCAATACTTGTAATATTAAACTTACTGTATGGGGTCTATACAAACCATTGAATCATAAATTTACAACTTTCAAGCAAGTTGATTTATTTGCCAATCAATATGATTATAGCTCTATAATTAGCTCAGACATTATAATTTATGCTGTTGGGGCAGGAATTCAATCAAATTTAAATGAAAATGCTGACTTAATTTACAAACTCAATATTTTTACTCCGGTTCATTTATGCAATGAATTAGAAAAAGCCGGATTTAAAGGAACATTTATAACTTTCGGATCATATTTTGAAATTGGAGAAAACACTGAAAATATTGAATTTGACGAAGTTTCTCTTTCAAATTCAATGCGAAATATTCCAAACGACTATTGTGTTTCAAAAAGAATGTTAACACGATTTTTAAATTCAAAACAACATAAATTTAAATACATACACGCTATTTTACCTACTATTTATGGAGAGAGTGAATCAAACCACCGACTTATTCCATATACAGTAAAAGCATTAAAAAAAGGGGAAGAGTTAATGTTTACAAGTGGAAATCAGGTAAGACAATATTTATATATAAATGATGTACCTCTGATATTATTTGAATTAGTGAATCGAAATTTATCAGGCATTTACAATATGCCTGGAAATGAAACATTTACAGTCAAGCAATTAGTCAAGACTATATTTGAATTTTATAACAAAAGTTTTTCAGATGATATTTTTGGTTCTGTTCAAAGAGCAGATCAAGGCATGGTAAATTTGCAAATGTGTGGACAAAAGCTCCACTCTGTAATTCCAGAATTTAGATATTCAAATTTTACCGAAAATTTAAAAAAATATGATTTATGTCTTTAATTGAGCAGGTAAAAGTTATCCCTCGTGTTTTGTTATCGGATGATCGTGGTTGGTTTCTAAAGGTTATGACTGGAAATGAAGAAAATCTACCAGCTTATACAGGTGAAGTTTATTTAACATGCGCTACTGCATTTCAAGTAAAAGGTGGTCATTATCATCCTATTGCGCTAGAGTGGTTTACGCTAATAAAAGGCAGTTGTGATTTGTTTTTAGAAGATATTTTTACAAAAGAAGTAAGTTTAGTTCAACTTTCTGAATCAGATCCTAAAACAATTTTTATACCCAATAACGTGGCACATTTACTCGTAAATACACAAAAAGAAGAGTTTATACTTTTGTCGTATACCGATCAATTATTCGATCCCAAGGATACAATTAATTATGAAATAAAATATTAAATTATGCTCGAACAAATTAATCATAACAACAAATTATTAGCAATAATTATCAAAGCCAATTATCAGAAAGATGGTATTTCATTCTTTACTCCTGATAGCTTTTCGCAACAATTGGGTTATATGAACAGACCTGTTGATTATGAGATTCCACCTCACGTACACAATGTGGTTGAACGAAAGGTTGAACTTACTCAGGAAGTTTTATTTGTGAAAAGTGGAAAAATAAGGGTCGATTTTTATGATGATGATAAAATATATCTTGAAAGTAGAATCATTTCTACAGGCGATGTCATTTTACTTGCCAATGGTGGTCATGGTTTTAAAATGTTAGAGCAATCGGAAATGATTGAAGTTAAACAAGGACCATTTTGTGGTGATCAAGACAAAACCAGATTTGAACCTATTGAAGAAAAATTTATTACATTAAAATAAAATGCCTAATTTCAAGCAATATAGCCGGTATTATGATTTGCTTTACAAAGATAAAGATTATAAAAGCGAATCAAATTATGTTTTTGAATCGCTCAAAAAGTTTAATCCTAAGATTAACACATTACTAGAATTAGGATGTGGAAGTGGTGGTCATGCCAAATTCATATCAGAATTTGGCATTGAAATTACAGGTATTGAACGCAGTAAAGATATGGTATTAGAAGCCAGCGTTAAAAACATACCAAATTTCAAACCAATAATAGGAGATATAACTGATTTTAATGTGGATGAAAAATTTGATGCAGTCATTTCAATATTTCATGTAATTAGTTATTTAACAGACAATAAGGGCTTAATCAATTGTTTTAATTTGGCAAATAAGCATCTTAAAACAAATGGATTGTTTTTATTTGATTTTTGGTTTACACCAGCTGTCTTGAGTTTAAAACCGGAAACAAGAGTTAAAAGATTGGAAGATGAGACGAATTCGATATTACGTATTGCCGAATCAACTTGTCATCATGATAAA
Organism: Paludibacter jiangxiensis; assembly: GCA_945870155.1. Lineage (GTDB taxonomy): Bacteria > Bacteroidota > Bacteroidia > Bacteroidales > Paludibacteraceae > Paludibacter > Paludibacter jiangxiensis_A. The sequence goes on from CAMBSB010000031.1 coordinate 4,120, forward strand.
AACATTGTGGATGTAAATTTTGAAATTCATATATGCGATAAAGAAACGAATGAACTTCAAAAATTGAATGAAACCCACCCAATGCGTCATTTCTCGTTACCCGAAATTGATTTATTGGCAAAAATGACAGGATTTGAGATAATTAATTGTGAAGAATTTCTCACAAAAAACAAACCCGATGATAAAACATGGGGAGTATGTGTTGTATTAAAAAAAACAGAATATGATACCAGTTTGTGAACCGTTTTTGAACGGAAATGAATTAAAATATGTAACTGATGCAGTTGAGACAGGTTGGATTTCTTCGGCAGGTAAATACGTTACAGCCTTTGAACAGCAGTTTGCAGATTATTGTGGATGTAAATATGGAGTAGCTGTTTGTAATGGCACTGTGGCATTGCATCTGGCATTAACTGCCTTGGGCATTGGTAAAGGTGATGAAGTAATTATACCTACATTTACAATGATTGCCTCTGCTTTTGCGGTTTGTTATTCAGGTGCAACACCGGTTTTTGTTGATGCATACAAAGATACTTGGAATATTGATGTAACAAAAATTGAAGAAAAAATAACATCACGCACCAAAGCAATTATGCCGGTTCATATTTTTGGATTGATGTGCGATATGGATACAATATCTAAAATTGCTAAAAAACACAATTTATTCATAGTTGAAGATGCTGCTGAAGCGCATGGTGCTGAATACAAAGGACTTAAAGCTGGTTCTTTTTCGGACATAGCATCGTTTAGCTTTTTTGCCAATAAAAATATTACAACAGGCGAAGGCGGCATGGTTGTAACCAACGATGAAGCTATCTACAACAAAGCCCGTTATTTTAAAAATCTTTGTTTCCCTATTGATGGAAACAGAAATTATACGCACGATGATATTGGATTTAATTATCGGATGAGTAATGTTATTGCAGCCATAGGGTTAGCTCAAGTTGAAAAAGCGGATGAATATAAAGATTTACGTATTAAAAATAATGTTTTGTATCGTAAATACTTAAAAGCTGTACCCGGAATTATTTTTCAACCACTTCATGCTGATTATCTAAATGTTAGCTGGATGAATTCAATTTTGATTGACCCTGAAAAATTTGGACATACCAAAGATGAATTAATAGCATATTTAAAACAAAATGGCATAGATACCCGTCTGTTATTCAATGGTATGCACAATCAAAAATCGCTTGTTGACTTTGGTTGCGATTGTACAGGCGAATACCCGGTTTCAGATTGGTTAACCGAAAATGGATTGTATTTACCATCGGCAAGTAATTTAGCAGAAAAACAGATACACGAAATTTGTAAATTGATTTCTGATTTTCAAAAACTTTAATAGAATCAAGGCGAAAATTTAAATGAATTCAAAAGCTGATAAAATACTCATAATTCATCCCGAAGGAAACATAAAAAACAATCCAAATTTATATTATTTTACCAAAGAATTGGTAAATAATGGATTTGCTGTTACTGTTTTTTCGCATCATAAACCACAAATTTATCAGGGTGAATTATTTGATGGAGCTGAATTAGTTTTATATACTGATGATAAAAGCTACAATCTGCAAACTCGGTTAAAATTATTCAAACACAAATTTTCATTTATTATAGGTGTAGATGACGGTATAATTGATGCTGCACAAATTGCTAGAATCTTAAATCTCCCATATTCATTTCTTTCTTATGAATTATTTTTCGATTATGAGTTAGAAAAATTAAATGACCCATATTACTCCAAAATTAAAAGAAAATCTCGTATAGCATGCAAAAGTATTAATTTTGCTATAGTGCAGGATGAAATAAGAAAAGAAATCTTATCTAAAGAATATGATATTGAGCTTGATAAAATTATATTAATGCCGGTGGCAGCTAGTGGGGTTCGTAAACTAACTAGAACTAAATATTTTCATGAAAAACTATCTATTCCTCCTGAAAAAAACATTTTACTATACATGGGATGGATGGATGAGATTCTACTTAAAAGGATTGTTGATTACACGAAATATATGCCCGAAAATTGGGTGTTGGTGGTACATAGCCGGTATAAATATCAGGGTGAAATACCTAAAGAGTTCAATAAAGATAAAATTTATTTTTCGCTCGATAGTCCAATAGAGAATATCGATGATTTAGGGATTTTGTTAAGAGCCTGTGATGCAGGGTTTTGCTCATATCAAGCATCTTTCGATTCACCTTTTACCGGCGATAATATAACATTTATTGGTATGTCATCAGGTAAAACAACTACATTTTTGCAATATGGCATACCTGTAGTTGTTGAAAACATGAATATGTGGGATCAAATTGTTGAAAAGGAAAATATAGGTTTTGTACTTAAAAATTTAAGCGATTTAAGTAAATTAGATACATTGAAACAAGATTCCATCAAAGAAAATTGCTTTAAGTATTTTGAAGAAAAACTGGATTTAATTAATTATACTCCAGCAATTATTCGAAATTTAAAAATAAATAAAACATTATCAAAAATCAATACCTTTGCATATTTGGAGTTTATAGGAATTGAAATTATTAAAATTATTAAACTAAAAATCATCAGTTGCATGCCTTAAAAAATCTAATTTACAAATGACACTCAGCATCATCACCATTAACTACAACAACGCTAGCGGTTTACAAAAAACCATGGAAAGCGTATTGTGTCAAACTTCAAAAGATTTTGAATATATAGTAATTGATGGAGCATCCACCGATGGAAGTGTAGAATTTATTCAAACTTTCAAACTTTCAAACTTTCAAACTCTCAGCTATTTGTCCGAACCTGACTCTGGCATATATAATGCTATGAATAAGGGAATTAAAAAAGCAAAAGGAAAATATATTCAATTCCTAAATTCAGGCGATTGGTTGGTAGATAATTTTGTTGTGCAAAATATGTTGAATGAGCTACAATCTTTTAATACAAAAGAAAAAAATGATGATATTGATATATTTGTTGGCAAAAAGATCAGTGTTCGCGAAGATGGTAAAATCAGAAAAGAACAGAACTCACATTATGTAGGTCTCATTACATTTTACGGCTCTACACTACAACATACCTCAGCTTACATAAATCGCTCATTGTTTGACAAATACGGTTTGTATGACGAAACTTTAAAAATAGTATCGGATTGGAAATGGTATTTAATTGTTGCCGGATTAAATAAGGCAAACGTGATATTTACCGAAATAAATGTATCTTACTTCGACACTACAGGCATAAGTAGTACCAACCTAAATCTTGAAAGTTCGGAAAGAAAAAAAGTTCTTGAAGAATTAGTCCCCGCTCCTATCCTGTCTGATTATGATAAATATTATCTTGACATCGTCAGAATTGAGAGACTTAAAAAACACCCGATTTTTTACCGTTTATTTTGGTTTATTGAACGTGTTCTTTTTAAGTTTGAAAAATGGAATATCAGATTTTTAGGCTGGAAATCAATAAAATAATAGTTTAAAATTGAATAACAATGCGCTACTTCTATATTTTTGCTACCCTGGCATTTACTATATACGGGCAACTTATTCTTAAATGGCGCATCAGTAAATTAAATTTCAATTTGCCTGATTCCGGAATTTTTGACAAGTTAGCAGCTCTAATTAAATTGATTTTTGACCCATTTATTCTTTCCGGTTTTGTAGCTGCATTTATTGCATCACTTTTTTGGATGGCAGCTATGACAAAGTTTGAAATTACACAGGCTTATCCTTTTATGAGTTTAGCCCCTGCAATTGTCTTCTTATTGGGTGTTTGGCTACTTAACGAATCGTTTACATGGGGAAAAGTAATTGGGTTGATACTCATAATAATAGGTATAGTGGTAACAGTAAAATGGTAAACCCCTTGCACCTAAAGGGGAATAAGTAATATTACACTTGTTTGTTATAAATGATAATAATGAATACTACAGAAAAAAAAATATCAAACGATGCTAATCTATTTCCACTACAGGGATTAGGAGTTCTTATTTCAATAGTTTCGCCGGTTTATAAGGCTGAAAATATTGTATCAGAACTTGTAAAGCAGGTGAAAGAAAGTGTTTCGAATATTACTGACAATTTTGAAATTATTTTGGTAAACGATGCATCGCCCGATAACTCATGGTTAAAAATAGTTGAAGAATGTACTAAAGACTCCAGAGTTAAAGGACTAGATCTTAGTCGTAATTTTGGACAACATTACGCCATCACAGCTGGTTTAAGTTATGCTAAAGGCGAATGGGTGGTTGTTATGGATTGTGACTTGCAAGATAGACCTGATGAAATTCTGAATTTATATCAAAAAGCTTTAGAAGGTTACGACTCTGTATTTGCACAAAGAATAGTACGAAATGATTTATTTCATAAACGTTTGTTTTCAAATATGTTTTATGCTCTTTTCAGCTATCTAACTGATACTAAACAAGATCCAACAGTTGCAAATTTTGGAATTTACAATCGAACTGTAATAAATGCTATACTTTCAATGCAGGATCAGATTAGATATTTTCCAACAATGGTACAATGGGTGGGATTTAAAAAGTTTTATTTACCGGTTCAGCATTCCGAACGATTCGAAGGGAAAACTACATATAATTTTAAAGGTTTAATGCGTTTGGCTATTAATAATATCATTGCTTTTTCGGATAAGCCTCTGCGTATTACAGCAAAAGTAGGATTTTCGATAGCAACTATTTCATTTTTAGTTGGAATAATTTATACAATATTATATTTTATAGGACATATCAAAGTTATTGGTTTTACAAGTTTAATATTATCAGTTTGGTTTTTGGCAGGTATTATAATGATGATTTTAGGTATGTTAGGAATATATATTGGAAAGGTTTTCGAAAAAGTGAAACATCGTCCTGTATTTATTATAAAACAAATGATTCATCTATGAACATTAATTTTTTAAGTTGGGATTCTGAATTTTTCAAAAAAAAAATTGGTTTGATTCAATTTAATTCAGCATATAAATCGAATCTAGAAAATTTGCTAACACTTGCAAAGCTTGAAGGTTACGAATTAATTTACCTATTTGCAGAAAAAGAAGCTTTTATAGATGCCAATATCCTTAATGAATTTTATGGAAAACTTGTCGACAGAAAAATAACATTTGAAAAATCATTAACTTTAAATAACAACAACTTCAGCAATGTTGAAATTTATAATTCCACAATTTTATGTAAAGAATTAGAAGATTTAGCTTATTTAAGTGGAAAAAAATCCAGATTTTTAATAGATGGAAATTTTGCTCCAACTGATTTTTATAGAATGTATAAAACATGGATAACAAACTCATTAAATAAAAAAATTGCCGACCATATTTTTGTGACAAAAACTAATGGAATTATCACCGGAATGGCAACTTTAAAAACTAAATCAGGAATTGGCGAAATTGGTTTAATAGCTATTTCAGAGATTGGACAAGGAAAGGGATTTGGCAAACAATTGATATATGCAATTGAAAATAAACTTATTAAGCTTAATATCGACAAACTAGAAGTTCCCACTCAGATGGATAACAAACAAGCATGTTCATTTTATGAAAAATGTGGATTTAGCGTAAAATCAATTGTCAATATCTATCATTTTTGGTTATAATGGATATTTTCAAAAAAGACTAAAAGTTTCTAATAAACAAAGAAATATACATGATTCCATTTAACAAACCATACCTCACTGGCAAAGAAACTTACTATATTGAACAAGCTGTAAAAACCGGAAAAATTTCGGGCAACGGTATGTTTACCCAGAAATGTCAGCAGTTTTTTGAGCAACATTATGGATTTAAAAAATGTTTGCTTACTACTTCGTGCACCGATGCGCTTGAGATGGCAGCCATTTTGTGCAATATAAATTCAGGCGATGAAGTAATTATTCCAAGTTATACTTTTGTATCAACTGCTTTGGCATTTGTGCGTCAAGGTGCAAAAATTGTTTTTGCCGATAGCATGTCCAATCATCCGAATATTGATGCAGAAAAGATAGAAGCACTAATTACATCCCGTACCAAAGTTATCGTACCAGTCCATTATGCCGGCGTAGCATGCGATATGGATAAGATAATGCAGTTGGCTGATAAATACAATCTTTTAGTTGTTGAAGACGCGGCTCAGGCGGTGGATAGCTATTATACTTACCCTGCCCCCCAACCCCCTAAAGGGGGAGCATTAGCGCACTTTATAAGTAGTGGTGCTACAAAATTGTCCTCTCAACATTCCCCCTTTAGGGGGTTAGGGGGCAAGGAATCTCTCGGAAGCATCGGTCATCTTTCTGCATTTTCGTTTCACGAAACAAAAAATATAATTTCAGGCGAAGGAGGCATGTTAGCTATTAACGACGAACGCTTTATTTATCGGGCTGAAATTATATGGGAAAAAGGTACAAATCGGGCTGAATTCTTTCGAGGTGAAGTAAATAAATATGGTTGGGTTGATATTGGTAGTTCTTTTCTGCCATCGGAAATTATTGCTGCTTTTTTGTGGGCGCAAATCGAAAATTTAGATAATATTCAACAAAGACGAAAAAAACTTTGGGAATTATATTACGCTGGTTTAAAACCACTTGCTGACACCAATTGTTTTAGTTTGCCTAACTTCCCTGAGTATGCAACCAATAACGCACACATGTTTTATTTGATTTGTAACTCATTGAACGAAAGGACAAATCTGATAGATTATTTAAGAAAACATGATGTATTATCTGTTTTTCATTATATAAGCCTTCATAGTAGTCCGTATTACAAAATTAATCATGATGGTCGCATTTTACAAAATTGTGATAAATTTACTGATTGTTTAGTTAGATTACCTTTATTTTATGAATTAAAAGAGGCTGAAATTTTTGAAATAATTAAAATTATAAGCAATTTTTTCAGTTTAGATCATAAAAAAATGGAATAAAAAACTATGATTGAGTATTCTAACAAAAAAACTACCATAATTTTAAGAATTATTATTCTTCTAATTTTAATTTGGATATCATTTGGATATTTCCCAATTTTAAATGTTGAAGGCGACAGTGCTTTTTTTAGTGCTGGCTGCGAACGATTGTATGCAAATGGTTTTCAAATACCACCCGATTACTTTTACGAATGGGACATGCAACCTTTAGTAGGTGTGATTTTAGTTGGTTTTAAGTATATTTTTCCTAGTTTAAGTTGCGAACTAATTTATAATATACTTACTATTATTTGTTCAATATCGTACTTTTTTGTTGCTTCACAATTTATATCAAAACTAAGTAAATTGCGATGGGAATATTGTTTTATCATACTAATCTTATTTCCAGAATCTTATTCAATAGCTTATTATTCCAATACTACAATTTTTGCATCTTTAATTTCTTTAATTGGTTTTATACTTATTATCAAAAAACCAATAAATTTTTTCAGCATTTTTCTTTTAGGTATTGCACCATTACTACGAGTTGATATCTTGACAATTTATCCCTTTATCCTTTTACTATTCTGGTTAAATTTTTCAATTAAAAGATCAATCATATATTCAACCATTTATACTTTTTCAACAATATCTATCTCAATTATTGGATTTTATATACTTAAAGCCAATCCTATAAGAATACTACATCTTTATCAATCTCTTAATGACACTAATTTACTTACTTTTAATATAGTTGATTTTTTAAAAATTAACGCAAGCTTTTACACATTAGCGAGTTTAATTTTGATTGTATTTGGACTAATGCGTTTAACTAAAATGAAAAATTATAAATTGCTTTTACTTATATTAATTCCAATAATTACCCTTTATTATATCTATGGCGATTTTACCGGAGCAGCTACTAAACATATTCAATATTTAATTCCATTTACAGGTCTGCTTGTTGCCTTTGGCATTTACGAAATTAACAATCAATCATTTAAAATAAAAAAAATACTAATAATATTTATTTCAACTATAGTAGCTTTTCAATCATTTGTTGGAATTCGATTTATTAGCAACTCAAAACCATGGATACAAAAATCTTATTCACAACAAAATTCAAGGCCTACCTTACTAAATCTTATTCAAATTCCAATAAATCCTGCTGACTCGTTACAAGTAGTTATAGGTGCTGGACAAATTATACCAACAGCTGATGAATTAATGCTCTTGTCTGGTAATTTTTTTACTCCATTTTATTGGAATTCAGTTAAAACATTTGAATTTAAACAAAGAAAATTAATTGAAAAGATTATCTCAAAAAACGATTCAACTTTATTTTTTCTAACTACCCAATCATCAGAATGGCTTTTTTCACAACAATTACACGGTTTAGGATATAAAATAGAAGATATAAGAAATAAAACTTGTAGTGAGAAAATTTACACTGAATACCTATTTAAAAAAGAGACTAATAAAATTATTGTAACATCTATAGATATCGATCGAAATCCTAACTCATTTAACAAAGCATTCAAAATTATAAAACAACGACCACTTTATGTATTAACAAATTGGGATTGGCAGCTGTATATGATTAATGAAAAAATGACACAATCAGAAGCTATTTCATCAAGTATATCGGTTTGTAATTAATTTATTAATAGAATATTTAGTTATACTCAGGAAAATATGTAATAAAGAAATATTTTACAGTAACTTTAAAGAAAAGAGCGAAATATCTTAATAATATCTTCAAATAATTATTTTAAAATTTCATTTAGAATAGAAAACTATTATTTTTGTTTTTATTTGAAGTACTTCAAAATTTGAGTACCCATTTATATTTAATAGTTTTTTTTGGTGGAAATAGAAAACAGCAAGGTACATTTTAACATTAGCAACTCATTATTTTTGTTTTGTTAGAATGTTTATGTCTAAGTTTTTGTTATTTTTGTCAGTTGTATGTCAAAATTACAGACTTTCACAAAATTAAATTATGCAACCAACAGAAATTCAAGCAGTAAAGCAACGATTTGGAATAATTGGAACCTCAGAATTGCTCAACAGAGCAATAGATATTGCGGTTCAGGTAGCCCCTACGGACTTATCTGTTTTAATAACCGGTGAAAGTGGTGTGGGCAAGGAAAATTTTCCTCAAATAATACATCATTATAGTCACCGTAAACATGGGCCATACATTGCCGTGAACTGTGGTGCCATACCTGAAGGCACTATTGACTCCGAATTATTTGGGCATGAAAAAGGTTCATTTACAGGAGCCACAGCCGATCGTAAAGGCTATTTTGAAGTTGCCGATGGCGGTACAATTTTCCTGGATGAAGTGGGCGAACTTCCTTTATCTACTCAAGTTCGACTTTTACGTGTGTTAGAAGCGGGTGAATTTATAAAAGTAGGTTCTTCAAAAACTCAAAAAACCAATGTTCGTGTAGTTGCAGCCACCAACATGAATATGATTCAAGGAACTCGTGATGGGAGATTTCGTGAAGATTTATATTATCGTTTGAATACAGTACCTATTGCAGTACCGGCTCTGCGTGAACGGAAAGAAGATATAGTACTTTTGTTTCGTAAATTTTCGTCGGATTTTGCCGAGAAATACAGAATGCCAACCATAAAATTGAGTGAAGATGCTAAAATTTTGTTGACAAATTATTATTGGAATGGGAATGTACGTCAACTAAAAAATATTACAGAACAAATATCGGTTATAGAGCAACAACGTGAAATTAATGCACAAATTTTACGCAATTATCTTCCAAAAGATGAAATGGAAAGATTACCTGCACTTTTTTCAAAAAATGCAAATGAACAAAAATCTTTTAATAGCGAAAGAGAAATTTTATATCAAGTTTTGTTTGATATGAAAAAAGATATGATTGATCTTAAAAAATTAGTACACGACATAATGAATGGTCAACAAACAGCAAATCATAACGTTGACAATCATTTCCAATCATTTCTAACACACAATGATACCATTATTTCCCCCAATGTTACAAACAAAGAATTTAGCTCTGAAAATATTATTAGAGAAAATAAAACATTTAACAATGCGAATGAAAACGATGAAGATTTCCAAATAGCAGAGGAATATCAAGAAATTGAATCTACACAAGGAGCTCAAAGTTTGGAAGATATGGAAAGGCAAATGATAAAGAAAACATTGGAAAAATACAGAGGAAAACGTAAATTTGCTGCAGATGAATTAAAAATATCAGAGCGTACATTATACCGAAAAATTAAAGAATATGGAATTGAATAAATCAAGAAAAAACAATAAAAACAGTGTAATATTTACATTTCTAATATTAATTACATTAACATTCATTTCCTGTTCCATTTCATATAAATTTAATGGAGCATCAATAGATTATACAAAAACAAAGTCAATCTCAATCGTCGATTTTCCTAATACTTCAGAACTTGTATATGCTCCTTTATCACAACAATTTACTGAAAAATTAAGAGATATTTACACCAAAAGTACAAGGCTTCAGGTTTTGAAAAAAGGAGGTGATTTACATCTTGAAGGCGAAATAAATGGTTATCAATTAACGCCAATGGCGATTGGTTTAGATGCCTATGCCTCACAAACCAAACTTACAATTTCTATCATTGTTCGATTTTCGAACAGCAAAAATCCCGAGGATGATTTTGAAAAAACTTATACAGCATATCAAACTTTTGATAGTAATTTAATGCTTAATACAGTTCAAGATGAATTGTTAAAAACTATGATTGATGAAATTACAGACAATATTTACAACGATACAGTTGCAAAGTGGTAATTATCTCTAATTAATAATTCTATACAAATGATTAATTATGACTCTAAATAATTTCATCTCCTTAATTAAAAACCCTCAAATTGTAGATGAGGGCTATATTAATGATTTAAAAGAATTAATTGATTATTATCCTTACTTAACTCAAGCCAGAATTTTATTGTCAAAAGCATTGCTCGACTCTAAAAACGTACACGCTGATAATTTTATTCAAAATACTAGTTTACACTGTTCAGATCGCAGGTGGTTATACTATTATCTATTTGCTGATAAAAAAATCAATACCGAAACTCTAAAAATCGACCGAATACCTAAATACTCAGGTAATTATTTTGATATAATTACTAAAATAGAGTCTGAAGGAAATGATAGCAAACAAAGTCTGAAAGACTTGGCTGAAAGATTAAAATCAGCAAGAACGATGATGACACAGAAAAACAAAGCAGAACAAAATCAAATTACAAATAGGAATATTTCAAATGAAGAAATACCCACTTTAGCACCGGTGGAATACATTGATTTGAATGAAAATATGACAGTCCAAAAAAGTGAAATTACAGAAGAATTGGCAAAAAAAATGATTTCCGAAAAAAAATTCAGTGAAGCAATAGAAATTTTGAAGAAATTAAATTTGATTAATCCGAAAAAAAGTGTTTACTTTGCAGACCAAATTCGATTTTTAGAAAAAGTAATAGTAAACTCAAAAAAATAAACATATTATGTACATTCTTTTCACAATTCTGATTGTTATCGCTTCAGTTTTATTAATTTTATTGGTTTTAGTTCAAAATTCAAAAGGAGGTGGATTGGCTGCCGGTTTTTCTTCTTCAAATCAGATTATGGGCGTTCGCAAAACAACTGATTTTCTTGAAAAAGCAACTTGGTTACTAGTATCAATTGTTATCGTGCTTTCAGTAGCTACAGTTGGTGTTCACAAAAAAGATGTCGCTGGTGTAGAATCTGAAATTAAAAATCAATATCAAAGTGCAAAACAAGCCGAACCTGGTGTTGTAGCTCCTGGTTTTGGTGAAAATCCAGAAGCAGCTAAAAAAGAAGAAGCAAAAAAATAATACAACTTATTTCAAATATTTAAAGCGTATCAAAATATTATTTTTTGATACGCTTTGTTATTTTAAAACGAAGCAAAATTATGAATTTAATGAATTTTGTTGATTATGCAGGCACTTTCGCTTTTGCAATAAGCGGAATACGATTGGCATCAGCTAAAAAATTCGATTGGTTTGGAGCTTATGTGATTGGCTTTGTAACAGCCATTGGCGGAGGGACATTACGTGATTTGCTTTTAAATGTAACTCCATTTTGGATGATTCAACCATCCTACCTAATTATTACCGGAATAGCGCTCATAACTGTAATTACTTTTGGAAAACACTTAATAAAACTAAACAATACATTCTTTATTTTTGATGCAATTGGTCTTGGTTTGTTTGTTGTAGTTGGTATCGAAAAAAGTTTAGAAGTTGGTTTTCCTTTTTGGGTTACAATTATTATGGGAATGATTACCGGATCAGTAGGTGGAATTCTGCGTGATATTTTGATAAATGAAGTTCCACTCATTTTCCGAAAAGATATTTATGCATTAGCATGTGTTTTAGGCGGATTTGTCTATTATATTTGCACTAAATTACATGCTCCTATTGAATTAACTCAAATTCTATCAGCGAGTTCTGTAATTATAATGCGCCTTTTAGCAGTAAAATATCATTTAAGTTTACCTGTTTTAAAGGGAAATGAGAATGAAAATTAAATTATTCATAGTGAGTATTATTAACCTCAATAATTCAAAAAAATAAAATAAATGTTACAGATAGAAGATACAATTATTAGTCTTGATTTACTGGAGCAAAACTTTATCTGCGACTTAAATACCTGTAAAGGTGCTTGTTGTATTGAAGGTGATGAAGGAGCACCCTTAAATGCTAATGAAGTGAAAATTATTGAAGAATTATTGCCAATCATCTGGGACGATTTAAGTGATAAATCGAAAGATGTAATTAATAATCAAGGCATTACATATATTGATAGAGAAGGTGAACCAGTTATATCCATTGTGAATGGAGCTGAATGCGTTTTTACATTTACCGATGAAAAAGGAATTTGTAAATGTGCTATTGAAAAAGCATATCGAGAAGGAAAAACTGATTTTTACAAACCTATATCATGCCATTTATACCCAATTCGTTTGCAAAAATATAATGATTATACGGCAGTAAATTATCATAAATGGAATCTGTGTAAATGTGCCCGAAAATTAGGGAATAAAATGCAAATGCCAGTCTACCAATTTCTTAAAGAACCGCTCATTCGTAAATTTGGAGCAGACTGGTTTAATCAACTTGAAATTGCAGATAATGAATTTAAAAAGAATCCCGAAATACTTCCTAGTAATAGGCATTATTCTGATTTTCAATAGAATAACAAATTATTTCCATTCAAAAAAAATCAATTAAACTATAATTTAAATTTATGGTTAAAATAGAAATTATCACTATAGGTGACGAAATACTTATAGGACAAATTGTTGATACTAATTCAGCCTGGATGGCAACAGAATTAAATAAATTTGGATTTGAAATTGCTCAAATAAGCTCAGTTCACGATAGCGCCGAACATATTATTGAGTCCTTGGATTTAGCGTTGAAACGTGCTGACATTGTTTTGTTTACTGGCGGAATAGGTCCAACCAAAGATGATATTACAAAACAAACACTTTGTAAATACTTTAACAGCAAATTAGTCTTTAACGAAGAAGTATTTAAAAACATCGAGAATTTGCTTAGAAATAGACAAAGAGCAATAAATGAGCTTACAAATTCACAAGCTTATGTGCCGGATAATTGCACTGTTATTCAAAATATGGTGGGTACAGCACCCATTACCTGGTTCGAAAAAGATGGAAAAGTAATCGTTTCGATGCCCGGTGTGCCCAATGAGATGAAAAATGCAATGCGTACAGAAATTATACCTCGATTACATAAAAAATTCAAAACACCATCCATTATTCACAAAACTGTTATTGTTCAAGGATATCCAGAATCAGCTTTGGCACTTAAAATTGCCGATTGGGAAAATGCTTTACCATCAGATATTCATTTGGCTTATTTGCCAAATTATGGTATTGTAAAACTGCGATTGAGTGGTAGTTCCGACAATGAATTATCCCTTGAATTTTTAATAAATCAACAAATTGCAGGGCTAACTGAGATTTTAGGATCAGCGATAGTTGCGTTCGAAGATATAGCACTCGAAGTTTTAATTGGCAATATTTTAGAATTAAAATCAAAAACACTTGCTACAGCCGAAAGTTGTACAGGAGGAAATATTGCCCATAAAATAACATCAGTTGCTGGAAGTTCAGCATATTTTAAAGGCTCATTAGTTGCCTATTCAAATGAAATAAAAGAAAAAGTATTACACGTTCCCACCGAAATTTTAGAAAAACATGGAGCTGTAAGCCAAGAAGTCGTGGAAATTATGGCAAAAGAAGTTCGCAAGTTAATGAATGTAGACTTTAGTATAGCCACTTCAGGAATTGCTGGACCAAGTGGAGGCACAACAGAGAAACCTGTTGGAACTATTTGGATAGCAGTGAGTTCCGAAGAAAAAACATTAAGTCAAATGTTCAAATACGGCACAAATAGAATACAGAATATTGAACGTAGCACACAAACAGCGTTTCTAATGTTGAAAGATTTAATTTACACTATATAATTAGTTATCAACACTTTAATCATATATTGTTTGAATTAAGATTTATTAGTTGAAATATTTAGATAAAAGCCTTTGTAGATTAAAAAAAATAGTGTAATTTTGCGCACTGTTTTTGAGAAAAAATGTAATTATTAAAAAGATATTGAAATGTCAAAGATTTGTCAGATCACCGGAAAAAAAGCAATGGTTGGAAACAATGTTTCTCACTCAAAAAGACGTACAAAAAGAACTTTTGATGTGAATTTGTTTACCAAGAAGTTCTACTGGGTAGAACAGGATAGTTGGATCAGCTTGAATATATCAGCTGCTGGTTTACGTACAGTAAACAAAATAGGTTTGGATGCAGCCATTAAAAAAGCTGCCGAAAAAGGGTTTTTATACGCATAATTAAGGAGAAAGTTTATCATGGCTAAGAAATCGAAAGAAGCAAGAATCCAAGTAATTTTGGAATGTACTGAACATAAAGCAAGTGGTCTGCCCGGAACTTCGCGTTATATCACTATGAAGAATAGAAAAAACACACCGGCACGTATGGAGTTGAAAAAATATAACCCCATAATGAAAAAAGTAACTGTTCATAAAGAAATTAAATAATAAAGTAAAATGGCAAAGAAGGCGGTTGCATCTCTCCAAAGAGGAGAAGGACGTTCATACGCAAAGGTGATTAAAATGGTAAAATCGCCGAAAAGTGGTGCGTATGTTTTTCAGGAAGAAATTATACACAACGATAAAGTGAAAGATTATTTCACTAAATAATTTATATCGTTTAAAAAATAACGAGAAAATCCTTTCATTTAAAAAAATGAGAGGATTTTTTTTGTTATAAACTCAAAAAAAAGACTTAATTTTGTAAGCAAATTTTCAATACTTCAATTGTGAATTGTAAATTGTAAATATTATCATGGGGATATTTAATTTTTTTAGTAAAGAAAAAAAAGAAACACTCGATCAGGGATTATCTAAAACCAAAGAGAGCGTTTTTTCAAAAATAAATCGGGCAGTAGCCGGCAAATCGAAAGTTGACGATGAGGTACTTGATAATTTGGAAGAAGTATTAATAACTTCGGATGTTGGCGTTGAAACAACATTACGCATCGTTGAACGAATTCAAAATCGTGTTTCAAAAGATAAATACATTAACACTAGCGAGTTAAACACCATTCTTAAAGAAGAAATTGCCAGCTTACTTTCAGAGAATAATTCCGATATTAGCATGGACTTTGACAGTCCACTACCGCATACACCTTACGTAATAATGGTTGTAGGGGTTAATGGTGTGGGTAAAACAACAACTATAGGAAAATTAGCATATCAATTTAAAAAAGCCGGTAAAAAAGTATATCTTGGAGCTGCCGATACATTCAGAGCTGCAGCGGTTGAACAATTGGTAATTTGGGGAGAACGTGTGGGAGTAACAGTTATTAAACAAAAAATGGGTTCCGACCCTGCTTCAGTAGCTTACGATACTTTGTCGTCGGCTAAAGCAAATAATGCAGATGTAGTAATAATAGATACAGCTGGTAGGCTACACAACAAAGTGAACCTGATGAACGAGCTCACAAAGATTAAAAATGTAATGCAAAAAATTGTGCCTGATTCACCACACGAAGTACTGTTGGTACTTGATGGTTCTACAGGGCAAAATGCATTTGAACAAGCCAAACAATTTACATTAGCAACTTCGGTAAATGCTTTAGCCGTTACAAAATTAGATGGAACAGCCAAAGGTGGTGTAGTGATAGGAATTTCAGATCAATTTAAAATTCCGGTAAAATACATTGGTTTGGGTGAAGGCATGGAGCATTTACAAGTATTTGACCGTAAAGAATTTGTAGAGTCATTGTTTAGTTGAAATTGCACAATTTTAATTGAATATTAGTTGGAAAATACTGAAAAAATATCGTATCCAAATGTGTTTAATGACATTAAAATACTAATTGATCAAACTAAACACAATATCGCAGTAGAGGTAAATGCTACTATGAGTATGCTTTATTGGAATATTGGCAATCGCGTTAATATTGAAATTCTGAATAACCAACGTGCTGAATACGGAAAACAGATAGTTTACACACTTGCAAAACAATTAGAAACTGAATATGGATCAGGATGGAGTGAAAAACAACTTCGTCATTGCATGCGTTTTGCTGAGGTTTTTTCAGATGTTGAGATTGTCTCTACACTGTGGAGACAATTCAGCTGGTCACACATAAAGGAATTGATTTATATTGAAAATGAAATAAAACGGCAGTTTTACATCGAGATGTGCAAGATTGAAAAATGGAGTGTAAGAACATTTCGTGAACGTGTTAATTCATTATTATACGAAAGAACTGCCATTAGTAAGAAGCCTGAAGAAACGATAAAAAACGAGCTGAAAATTTTAAATAAAACTGGACAAATCACACCCGAATTAGTATTCAGAGACCCCTATTTTCTTGATTTTTTGGGTCTTAAAGATACTTATTCAGAAAAAGATTTTGAAACAGCAATTGTAGTTGAACTTCAAAAGTTTATATCAGAACTAGGAAGTGATTTTGCATTTTTAGCCCGACAAAAAAGAATTACAATAGATAAAAGGGATTATTATATTGATTTATTATTTTACCATCGCAGACTTAAGTCATTAATCGTAATTGATTTAAAAATAGGTGAATTTGATGCGGCATATAAAGGTGAAATGGAATTATATTTGGGATACCTGAATAAATACGAAACTGTAGAAGGTGAAAATTCTCCTATTGGATTAATTCTTTGTTCGGGCAAAAATCCGGAACATTTAGAACTCTTACATTTGGAAAATTCAAACATTAAGGTATCAGATTATCTAACTATTCTCCCGCAAAAAGAGGTTTTATTTGAAAAACTTCACAGAGCAATAGAGATTGCAAAAAATCAGTTGGAAGAAACATCAAAAAATTAAATGACAAAAAAAAATATAAAAGGAACTGTTGATGTAGTAACCTTGGGTTGCTCAAAAAATTTGGTTGATTCAGAGCAATTGATGCGTCAGTTTGATGCATTGGGTTACAAAGTGCGACATGATTCGGAAAATGCCGATGGCGAAATTGTGATTATTAATACTTGTGGATTTATTGGCGATGCCAAGGAAGAAAGTATCAATACAATTTTACAATTTGCCGAACGCCGACGCGAAAACAAGATGGAAAAATTGTTTGTAATGGGCTGTTTGTCTGAGCGTTACTTAAATGATTTGCAAGCTGAAATTCCTGAAGTAGATAAATATTACGGAAAATTCAATTACAATAATATTTTAACTGATTTAGGTCAGGAATATAGAGCTGATTTGCGTTTGGAGCGTACGTTGACAACTCCCGGGCATTATGCATATTTAAAAATTTCGGAAGGTTGCAACAGAGCCTGTTCATACTGTGCAATACCAATTATTACCGGAAAACACCGTTCACGATCAATTGAAGATATTGAAAACGAAGTAAAAAATTTAGTTGCCAAAGGAGTTAAAGAATTTCATTTAATTGCTCAGGATTTATCATCGTATGGATTAGATAAATATAAAGCTTTGAAATTGCCTGAATTGGTTGAGCGACTTTCGGACATTCCCGGCGTTGAATGGCTCAGATTGCATTATGCTTATCCTGCTCAGTTTCCGTATGACATTTTGCGTGTAATGCGTGAACGTGAAAATGTATGTAGTTATTTGGACATAGCATTACAACATGTAAGTGATAATATGCTTAAAATCATGCGTCGACATATTACCAAAGAGCAAACATACGAATTAATTAAGCGTATTAGAGACGAGGTTCCCGGAATTCATTTACGAACAACCATGCTCGTTGGACATCCGGGAGAAACAGATCAGGATATTGAGGAATTAAAAGATTTTCTTAAATTTGCACGATTTGAACGTTTAGGTACTTTTGCATACTCTAACGAAGAAGGTACACATACTTACGAAGCTTATGATGATAATATACCCGATGACGTGAAGCAAAACAGGGTGGATGAAATTATGGCTTTACAGCAAACTATATCGGCTGAAATAAATCAAGCAAAAATAGGCAAAACGCTTAAAGTGATGATAGACAGGATAGAAGGGGAAAATTATGTTGGGCGTACTGAGTTTGATTCACCTGAAGTTGACCCCGAAGTACTAATATCAATTAATACTGAAGGTGTCAAAATTGGAGAATTTAGCATGATTGAAATCACCGATGCTACTGATTTTGATTTGTATGGCATACCAACACGAATAAATTAACTTTTAAAACACCAGAATTACAAGAATATTAAGTTGAATTCGAAATAATTATATTATGAATCACAAAGAATTAATTTCTGCAATTTCAAGCAAATTGAGTATTTCGAAAAATGAAGTCGAACAAATGTTAGACACCACGATTTCGATTTGTACAGATCAATTAAAAGAGGGTATAACAATTGGTTTCCAGAGCTTTGGGAATTTTGAAGTTCGAAAAAAAGAAGAAAGACTATCAGTTCATCCTGCCACACAAATCCGCACATTAATTCCACCCAAATTGGTTGTGAATTTCAAACAAAGTAATGTTTTAAAAGATAAACTTAATGAAATTTAATCATGAGTAAAGAAAAAATATCATCGCAAGAAATCATTGATCTTTTATCAGCACAAACCGATTTCACGAAGCGACAATCAGAAGATTTTCTCAAAGCTATGTTTGGTATAATTGAGGAAAGATTGATAGCAGGCGAAACTGTAAAAATTAAAAATTTGGGGACATTCAAATCACAATGGAATGAATCGCGTAAAAGTGTTAACGTACAAACCGGAGAAGAATTTGTAATACCCGGATTTCGTAAAATTTCATTTACACCTGATTCCGAACTCAAGAATTTGGTAAATGAACCATACGCACATCTCGAAGCAGTAGTATTAGATTCAAACCATGAAGTTACAGAAGTAGATGATGAAGATACCGAAGAACTGGAACCTTTGAACATTCTCACTGAACAAGCACTCGAAATTAAAGGTTTATTGTCTGAAATTCAAGGGATTCCATTAACAAAGGATGAATCGAAAATTGAAGCTGAAGCTACTGTAGAAATTGAAGAAAATAATACAGCAGAAATTCCGCTGGAATCAATTATTCAAATTGATCCGAGCACTGAGAATTTATTTGACAAAATACAGGAAAAAATGCATCAAAAGTCAGAAGAATTATCAAGTTTAGAGGTAGTTGAAATAACAAAAGATGAATCTGAAATTGAAAATTCTATTATAGAAATTGATGATAATATTGAACCAGAATTAATTGTAGCTGCAAATAACGAAGAATCAAAAATTGAAGCTGAGGAAGAAATTAAAATTAACGAGGAAATTAAAATCCAGGAAAACGACCAAACTGAAACAAAATCAAACTATACTGCACCTGAAATTTCAACTTCCTCGAATGTATATGAAGAAGAAAAAATAGAAAATCATTATACTGAAAATATTATTGAAAATAATGATAAAGATGAAATCACAAGTATAGCTTCAGATGTTAACCGTGTTTCTGAAGCCAATAATTTGATTGATAACAGTTTAGACCCTGTAGATTACAAAATTAAAAGAAAATCAAAATGGTGGTTGATTTTAATTATTATACTACTAGCAATTATACTTGGATTAATTGCAACATATTTCTTATCATCAGCAACCAGATGTTGGGTAAAATATGAATTGTTTTCAGATGAAAACAAAGAAAAAACAGCCAATGTCAAAAACAACATATTGAATATCTTTGGTTTAGGTGATCCTGAAATAGCACCTAAACCCGCTAAAATCGAACAAGACAGTGTTGCAATTCAGGCAGTGGCAGAAGATTCAATTAAAGTTGATTCTATACCCGTAACACAAAGTAAAGATACAATTGTTGATGTTTTTAACAGACCAAGAGTTTATGATGAATTCATTGGGACAGAGAAATTTGGTCAAGGCAATACATTAACCAATATCTCTAAAAAATACTATGGACACAAAGATTTTTGGGTTTATATTTACGAAGCAAATAAGGATAAAATTAAAAATCCTGATAATATAAGTGTTGGTACTTCAATCCGAATTCCAAAAATTGATCCAAGATTAATTGACTTAGGTAATCCAATTTGTTTGAAAAAAGCCAAGGAGCTTCATGATTTATACATAGAAAAGAAGTAGTATGACATTTTGGCAATAATCTTTTTTGAAAGTTCTGTATTTTTTTGCAAATACAGAACTTTTTTTTGCACTCTAAATCTTAAAAACCGCTACATATTTGGTCAGAAAAGGCAGGTTTGTATTATTAATCTAAAATCAGGTTAATAGATATTAAATCAGTGTTTTAGCAATCCGATTTTAACTATTTTTGCTCTACAAATTAAAATTCAAAATTAACATTGTAAAACATGGATCAATCTGTTGATATTAGAGAACTTAATGAGAGAATTGAAAAACAAAGTTCGTTCGTAGATGCTTTAGTAATGGGCATGGATAAAGTAATTATTGGCCAAAAACATTTGGTTGAATCATTAATTATCGGTTTATTGTCCGATGGACACATTTTGCTCGAAGGGGTTCCGGGACTTGCAAAAACATTAGCCATTAAAACCCTTTCGGATTTAATAAAAAGTGATTTCAGTAGAATTCAGTTCACGCCTGATTTGTTACCGGCCGATGTTATTGGTACAATGATTTATAGCCAAAAAAAGGAAGAATTCAGCATTAAAAAAGGACCTATTTTTGCCAACCTTATTTTAGCTGACGAAATAAACCGTGCTCCGGCTAAAGTGCAAAGTGCATTATTAGAAGCTATGCAGGAACGTCAGGTTACAATTGGTGAAAATACATATAAACTGGACGAACCATTTTTGGTCTTAGCTACTCAAAACCCTATTGAACAAGAAGGTACTTATCCTCTTCCTGAAGCTCAAGTTGACCGTTTTATGCTAAAAGTTATTATCAACTACCCTAAAAAAGAAGAGGAAAAATTAATCATTCGCCAGAATTTATTAAAAGACAAACCGGTAGTAAAACCAATTCTTACCCCGAAAGATATAATTGCAGCTCGTGACATAGTTCGCCAGGTTTATATCGACGAAAAAATTGAACGTTACATAGTTGATATTGTTTTTGCAACTCGTTTTCCACAGGATTATGGTTTAGATTCATTGAAAGAAATGATATCGTTTGGTGCTTCACCACGTGCTTCAATCAATTTGGCTTTAGCTTCCAGGGCTTATGCTTTTATTAAACGTCGTGGATATGTGATACCAGAAGATGTTCGTGCAGTATGTTATGATGTATTACGCCATCGTATTGGTTTAAGCTATGAGGCTGAAGCCAATAATATGACTTCGGACGAAATAATTACTGAAATTCTAAATACCATTGAAGTCCCATAATTATTTACTATTCAACAATTTACAATTATTTTTATATATTGTAAATAAATTGTTTATTTCTAAAGCTTAATATTTTGAAATTGAATAATTAAATTAGTGGAAACAAGCGAATTATTAAAAAAAGTACGGAAAATAGAAATTAAGACACGTGGTTTGTCTAAAAATATTTTTGCCGGCGAATACCATTCCGCTTTCAAAGGCAGAGGTATGACCTTTGCAGAAGTACGTGAATATCAATATGGTGACGATATCAGATCCATAGATTGGAACGTAACAGCTCGTTTTGGACATCCGTATATTAAAGTGTTTGAAGAAGAACGTGAATTGACAGTAGTGTTGATGATAGATGTTTCGGGTAGTAGAAATTTTGGAACTGTAGCTCAAATGAAACGAGATATAATAACCGAAGTAGCTGCAACTTTAGCATTTTCAACTATTCAAAACAACGATAAAATTGGCGTAATATTCTTTTCCGATAAAATTGAAAAGTTTATTCCTCCTAAAAAAGGAAAAAAACACGTTTTGCAAATCATACGCGAACTAATTGATTTTAAACCTGATAGCACACTTACTGACATAGGAGTTGCATTGAAGTATTTCACAAATGCAATTAAAAAAAGTTCTACCGCCTTTATAATATCCGATTTCATTGACAATAATTTTGACAAAGAATTAAATATTGCCAACCGAAAACACGATATTGTTGCGTTGCAGGTTTTCGATATTCGGGAAACTGAACTACCGGATGTAGGATTAATAAAGCTCAAAGATGCTGAAACCGGAAAAAGAATTTGGATAGATTCTTCGGATAAACGCATGAGAACCAGCTACAAACATGCATGGGGCGAGAATCAATTAGCTTTGCAGAAAATTTTTACAAAATCAGGTGTCGACCATGTATCTATGAGTACATCAGATGATTATGTAAAAGCTTTGATGAAATTATTTAAAATGAGAGCTTAAGTTGAATTTATAATATTATTGATTAATATTAATTGTTGAGTTATTGGTAATTACAGTTTTATGAGAAAAATACTTATTTATAGTTTTGTACTTGCAAGTTTCTTTTTGGTTGATTTGAGTGCACAAAATATAACTGCCACAGCTAAAATTGATTCTACAATGATGTGGATTGGAAATCAAACCAGGTTATGGTTTGAAATTTCACAACAAAAAAATCAAAAAGTTGTTTTTCCAATATTTTCGGATACCATTGTTGGCGGTTTAGAATTAGTTGAACCTGTTAAATTAGACACAACACAATCTCCTGATGGTCAGCTAATTGTAAGTCAAAGTTATTTAGTAACTGCATTTGAAGATTCTTTGTTTTACATTCCCTCCTACCCTTTTGTTGTTGATGGTGATACAGTTTGGTCAAAATCACTTTCGTTAAAAGTGGTTCAACCTTTCCAAATTGATACTGCATCTAATAAAATTGCTGATATTAAACCTGTTTTAAATACAAAATTTTATTGGAAAGGACTACTTAAAAACATACTTATAGGACTGATTATCATCATAGTATTATTGATAATATTTTTCATTATTCGAAAATTTGTTCAGAAAAAACCAATTTTTGAAAAGATGAATGATGAACCGGAATTGCCACCATACCAAATAGCCATTACAAAATTAGAAAAAATAAAAAATGAGAAACTTTGGCAACAAAACCGCATCAAAGAATATCATACTGAATTAACTGATGTATTGCGCGAATATATAGAAAGAACGTTTGAGATTCAAAGTCTGGAAATGACATCTGAAGAAATAATTCAACAACTTGTTCATCTAAAATTTGAATCAAAACAGGCGTATCAAGCTTTGCAGCAAATACTTAAGTTAGCAGATTTGGTAAAGTTTGCCAAATGGAATCCAACAATTGACGAACATGAGCTAAGTTTAAATAATTCGTTTCTATTTGTAAACGAAACAAAAATTGAAGAGCCCGAAATTGCTGAAAATGAAGAGACAGAAAAATTGTAAATAAAATTTTTATTGAAACAATATCGTCTTGCAAATAAATTACTAAATTTTCTAATCGAAAATAATAATGACATTTAATAATCCTGAATATCTTTTTTTACTCCTCATGCTTATACCAATGGTGTTTTGGTATATCAAGGAAATGTATAAATCAGATGCTAGTTTGCAAATTTCGACGCACCGAAATTTAGAACTAATACCTAAAAGCAAGAAAGTAAAATTATTACATATTCCGTTCATTTTAAGAGTATTAGCCATAATTTTAATTATTGTTGCACTGGCTCGACCTCAGGCATCAAATTCATGGCGAACCGAAAACACAGAAGGTATAGACATTATGCTGACCCTTGATGTTTCAGGAACTATGTTGGCTGAAGATTTAAAACCAAACCGACTTGAAGCATCGAAAGAAGTGGCTACCGAATTTATTCTTTCGCGCCCCAACGACAATATTGGTTTGGTCGTATTTTCGGGCGAAAGTTTCACACAATGTCCATTAACAACCGACCATGCTGTTTTAGTTAACTTATTTAAAGCTGTTAACTATGGAATTATTGAGGATGGAACTGCAATAGGTTTAGGTTTGGCCAATGCTGTGAATAGAATTAAGGACAGCAAAGCAAAATCAAAAGTAATTATACTTTTAACAGATGGGTCGAATAACCGCGGTGATATTGCACCAATTACAGCCGCTGAAATTGCTAAAAGTTTTGGGATCAGGGTATATGCCATCGGAGTAGGTTCGTATGGTAAAGTGAATATTCCGGTACAAACTCCTATAGGTTTACAATATCAACAAATGGATTCGGAATTTGATGAAGTTTCCTTGAAAAATATAGCCGATATGACTGGTGGTAAGTACTTTAGAGCAACTAATAATAATAAGTTAAGAGCAATATATCAGGAAATTGATCAGATGGAAAAAACCAAAATTAATGTGCGAGAATTTAATAAGAAAAATGAAGAGTATTTTATTTTTGCTCTCGTTGCGTTAGTTTTATTAATTGTTGAAGTCTTATTACGAAATACAATTTTGAAAAAAATTCCTTAACCATACATATTTCTTTAAATACCAAATTACTGTTTCATTAAAATAAAATTCAATACATATAGCAATGTTTCGATTCGCTGATCCAGAATATTTATTTCTATTACTATTGATACCCATATTGATAGACATATTTGTATACACTACAATACAAAAACATCGCAAAATTAAAATGTTTGGTAATCCTGACCTTTTAGCTGAATTGATGCCTAATGTTTCGTACATTCGTCCACAAGTTAAATTCTACATGGGAATTATCGCTATTGTAATGATAATCATTGTATTGGCTCGCCCACAGTTTGGGACAAAAATGGAAAAAGAGAAACGTCAGGGTATTGAAGTTATGATTGCCCTAGATGTTTCTAACTCAATGTTAGCACAAGATATACAACCAAACAGATTGGAAAAAGCCAAACAGGTTTTATCAAAACTAGTTGATGATATGTCAGAGGACAAAGTAGGTATGGTAGTTTTTGCCGGCGATGCTTACACGCAATTACCTATTACAGTAGATTATGTATCAGCAAAAATGTTTTTATCTTCGCTAACACCAAAGTTGGTTCCACGTCAAGGAACTGCCATTGGCAGTGCTATTGATTTGTGTATCAAATCATTTGGCGAAAAAAGTGCTGCAAGTAGGGCAATTATTGTTATAACCGATGGTGAAAACCACGAAGATGACGCTATAGGTGCAGCAAAAATGGCCAAAGAAAATGGCATTATAGTGAATGTTATAGGTATGGGAAAACCCGATGGAGCACCCATTCCGCTGGACGGAACAATGAGTTTTTGGAAAGACAAAGATGGTAATGTTGTTGTGTCGAAATTGAACGAAGAAATGTGTAAAAACATCGCTAATGCAGGAGGCGGAACGTATGTAAGAGCTGACAATACCAATTTGGCCTATAAAATAATAACAAAAGAGCTTGATAAAATGGCAAAATCGGATATTAAAACTCAAGTTTTTAAAGATTACAACGAACAGTTTCAATCATTTGCATTATTTGCTTTATTACTTTTATTTATTGATGCATTTATTTTTGAGAGAATAAATAAAAGCTTAAGCAGATTAAGAATTTTCGATTTAAAGGAAAAATTTATCAAAAAAAATAACTAATTGTATTTTAAATCAGTTATATATTCAAGATTATCAGTTCAATATTAAAATGAAAATAATTTATATATTAATTGCATTTGTAGTTGTAAGTCTATCAGCTAATGCTCAGCAAGAAAGCTCAGATGTGCGTTCAGGCAATGGGCTTTATCAGTCCGAGAAGTTTACAGATGCCGAAATTGAATATCGCAAAGGTTTACAAAAAAACCAGAAATCATTCGAGGCAAATTATAATTTGGGTAATGCATTGTATAAACAAGGTAAGTTTACCGACGCATTAGAACAATATAAAATAGCAGCCGCGCTAAATCCATCGGAAAAAACTAAGTTGGCTGCTACATTACATAATACAGGAAATGCGCTATTGTCCGACAAAAAAATTGAAGAAAGTATTGCTGCATATAAATTGGCATTAAAAGCTAATCCAACTGATGATGAAACAAGATACAACCTGGCGTTTGCACAAGCATTGTTGAAAAAACAACAAAAAGACAAGGATAAAAATAAGGATCAGAACAAAGATCAAAATAAGGATCAAAACAAAGATCAGAACAAAGA
Organism: Paludibacter jiangxiensis; assembly: GCA_945870155.1. Lineage (GTDB taxonomy): Bacteria > Bacteroidota > Bacteroidia > Bacteroidales > Paludibacteraceae > Paludibacter > Paludibacter jiangxiensis_A. The sequence continues at coordinate 30,619 of CAMBSB010000031.1, forward strand.
TCAAAACAAAGATCAACAACAGCAGCAACAAAAGCCTCAAATGACTAAAGAAAATGCACAACAAATTCTGGACGCATTGATGCAAGACGAAAAAAATGCATTAGAAAAAGCTAAAAAACAACAAGTTAAAAGTAAAAAGAGTGCTGAAAAAGATTGGTAATATATTTCAAATTTTGAAGTTTTGTTAAAATACTTATTCCATAATGACTTTAAATTTGATAAATAATTGAAAATCAACTAGTGGAATTTTAATTTAGAAAAGGATATAGCATGAAAAATAAGATTTTATTATTTACGTTTTTAATTCTAACTTTTGCAACGGTTAAGGCAGAAGAACCTGTGCGATTTGTTGCATCGGCTCCAGCTACTGTAATTCTTGATAAACCATTCCAGTTGGTATATTCTGTAAATGCTTCCGGAAAAGATTTGCGACTTCCTGAAATAACAAATTTTGAAGTTTTGGCCGGTCCATTTGAATCGAGAAGCTCGAGTTATCAAATAATAAATGGCAAAACAACTTCTTCTATTTCAATATCATACACTTATACATTACAAGGAACTAAAACCGGAACTTTTACAGTACCTTCGAGTAGTATAGTAGTTGATGGTCAAAAATATAATTCAAACGGCTTATCAATAAAAGTACTTCCCGCCGATGATGCATCAGCTTCTAAATCACAAAATAACCAACAATCCAATGGATCTTCAACTCAATCCATTTCAAATGAGAATGTGTTTATACGCACCAGTGTTTCAAAAAACAATGTTTACGAACAAGAAGCAGTTTTAGTAACCTATAAGCTTTATACTTTGGTAGATGTAGTTCAGTGTGTTAACAAGAAAATGCCTGATTTTAATGGATTTATGAAGCAAGACATTGAGCAGAATCAAAATAAGCAATTCTCTTACGAAAATTTTAATGGAAAAAATTATGGAACTGTAGTACTTTATCAGGTTTTGGTATATCCTCAAAGGTCAGGAGAGATAACGATAGATAAGGCGAATTTTGAAGCAGTTATTCGCATTCAAAACAAAACACAAGCCCGTAGTATATTTGATGATTTTTTTGAGTCCTATTCAAACGTAAATAAAAATATAGTAGCTCCAGCCGTTAAAGTGATTGTAAAAGCATTACCTGCAAATAAACCTTCAAATTTTAATGGTACAGTTGGACGATTTTCGCTAAATTCGAACATATCGAGCATACAAACAAAAGCAAATGAAGCTATTACCATTAAAGTAAACATATCAGGTAGTGGAAACATGAAGTTGATTAAAAACCCGGAAATCAAGTTCCCTGATGGTTTTGAAGTTTATGACCCTAAAGTAAATAACAATTTCAACACTACGACTTCGGGAATTTCGGGCACAAAAACAATTGAATATATGTTTATACCTCGACATGCCGGTAATTTCGAGATTCCTTCAGCTCAATTTTCATATTTCGATATTGAAGAAAAAACATATAAAACATTGCAAACACCTGCTTATAATTTACAAGTAACAAAAGGTGAAGGTGGTGAAAATACAGTGGTGAATAATTATACAAGCAAAGAAGATGTAAAACAATTGGGAAAAGACATTAGGTACATTTATACTAATCCTATAGAACTACAAAAAGAGGTTTCACCTATTTTTGATACATTAATTGGGTGGTTAATGTTTATTATACCTCTAATTATCACGAGTATACTCTTTTTATTATTCAAAAAACAAACACAGGAAAACGCAAATATTGAATTTGTAAAAAACAAAAAAGCCAACAGATTAGCTCAAAAAAGACTAAAATTAGCACAAAAACTACTATCTGAGGGTAAAAAAGATAAATTCTACGAAGAGGTTTTGAAAGCTGTATGGACTTATTTAAGCGATAAATTAGCTATACCTGTGGCATCGCTCAACAAGGAAAATGTGGAATTGGAATTAACGCAAAAAGGTGTTCAACCTGCTTTGATTTCTAAATTTACTGATATTCTAAACACCTGTGAATTTGCACGTTATGCTCCAAATTCGGGTCAGCAGGAAATGGGAAATTTGTATAATGAAACCTTAGAAAGTATTAGTAATTTGGAAAGCTTTATAAAAAAAGCTTAAAAGTCTGAAACAAGAAATAATCAGCCATATAAGAATATGTCTGATCTGTACTTTAACATAAAATAAATATTAAAAATAAACATGAACGTATGAAACGTATATTGATAATTTTTTCATTTTTTTTATATTTTTCCTTATCCCTGTTTGCCAAAGGAGACTTTTTTAAACAAGCTAACGATTACTATGCCAAAGGTGATTATGAAAATGCAGCAAAAACTTATGAATTAATCATTGCTAATCAAGGAGTTGCTCCAGAATTGTATTATAATTTAGGAAATGCATATTACAAACTTGGAGAAATTAGCAAGTCAATTTTAAATTATGAACGAGCGTTACGTTTAAAACCCAATTACGATGATGCAAGAATCAATAATGAATTAGCTCAACAAAAAATTATAGACAATATAGTACAAGCGCCCCCATTTTTTATAATGAGATGGTTCGATTTACTTATAAAATTTCTGAGTTCAAACCAATGGTTTATTTTGAGCGTTGGATTGTTTTTAGCGAGTATGATTTTTGTTTTACTTTTTGTATTTGGAAATTCATTACAATTCCGAAAAATATCATTTTATTTTGCATTGATTTTATTTGCTGTATGTATGACAAGCTTGTTATTTTCAGGCATAAGAAATAAACAGTTGAAAACAGAAAAAGAAGCCATAATTATGTCAGGTATAATAACTGTAAAAAGCTCACCTGATAAAAGCGGTACGGATTTATTTCAATTACATGAAGGTACAAAAGTGAAAATAAAGAGTGAACTTGGTAAATGGTGTGAGATAAAAATTGGAAATGGAAGTATCGGATGGGTTGAGAATCAGAACATTGAGAAGATTTAATCTTTAGCAATTAAAAACATAAAGTTCTCATTTTTAAAATAGAGAATGCCATAAAAAAACATGATTGAAAGTTTAATAAAATTCGACACGAACTTGTTTCTGCTTATAAATGGGATGCATAATGCCTATTTTGATAATTTCATGTACTTTTTTAGTGGTAAAAGTGTCTGGTTTCCTTTTTATCTCTCACTTATTGTGGCTCTAATTATAAACCGCAAAAAACAGTCTTTTTGGATTATACTTGCATTAATTTTATGTATAGTTATTGCAGATCAGATTGCATCAGGGTTCTTTAAAGAATGGGTAAAGCGCCTAAGGCCTTCACACAACGAAAGTTTAAGTGACGTAATACATTTAGTGAGAAATAATAAAAGTGGATTATACGGCTTTGTTTCATCGCATGCAGCCAACACTTTTGGATTAGCATTATTATCTTCATTAATTTTCAAAAATCGATTTTATTCAATATCCGTTTTTGCTTGGGCAATAATAACTTCATACTCACGTGTTTATCTTGGAGTTCATTATCCATTTGATGTAATAGGAGGTATGTTTGTAGGTTTTTTTACTGCTATAATTCTGTTTATGTTGTTACGAAAAATTGAATTCTTTCAATTTGAAAATAAAGGTATTCCTGCTTCAATACCCAATATAGTTTTGGGACTTAGCGTGATTGGAATTGCTGTTTATTCGTTGTAATTTGACCTCTAACCCCCTAAAGAGGGGATTTACAAATAAATAATTAGTAAAGTGATAGATAAATGATGTATAGCATTATTTAACTAATACTTAAATAGATTACCTGTTTTGCGTAAACAAATTTTTAATCCATAGCTATTCCCATAAAAATCACCTATATCTGCTCCCACTGAAATTCCGGCTTCTATATCATACAATTGCTTGAATTTTTTATTCATCTCGAATAAAAATGAATTATTCCGAAGCATAGGATTATACGCTTGATAATAACTACCATAGTTTTTGGTGAATGATGCCAAAGCTCTGTATTTGAACGAATAAAACTCTCCTTCAATACCAAAATGATGCGCTTGAACACGAGTATTAATTATTTTCTGCTCACCATTTGTATTATAAAAAGGTGAACTCAAGAACGGAGTTCCAATTGTTCTCGAAAAAAAAGTCCAGCCAGCTTGATAAATCCCATTTGTTAAGTAAGTATCTGTTCCGCCATAAACTATACCATCTTTATCGTGATATGGACCACTCTGATCGGTCGTATTTAAGTATTCGTACAATATACCTTTAACAATAGGGAATTTATTGTTTTTTACTGAGACTCCCCAAAGGCCATCACTTACATTCATCGATTTCCAGATAACTTTAATTGGCCCGTCCTCATTAACATTTTGCCAATAAGTATTTATTTTAAAATCAGCAATTTGAAACTCAAGTTTCATGCTTTGTGAAATAATATGATTCCCAAGAGCATTTAATTGATCGTTTAAAGTAGCATCACTCCCACCCGATTTGCCCAAAAATATAGTTTTAAAAGCACTAAATCCTTCGGGCTGCTGACCATAAGCCGGGATAAAACCACCCCATTGAGCCACATGTTCCAAGCCATACTGAATTTTCACCGGCAAATTACCTCCCAAACGAACATACATATATTTGTGATGTAATAAGGCATTCTCGGCAAGATTATTATCAATAAAAACGCCATGAGAAATACCTCCTTTAACTTCTAGAAAACCTTTAGTAAAAGGGATGGCAGTGAAATTTTCAATTCCGGCCCATATTTTAGGAATAGGTCTACTGTTTCGCGAAAAAAGCAAACCACCCGATGATAAAGTTGAATCTTGATTACCATAAATTTCCTCACGCATTCCTATACTTAAACCAAAAACTAACAATCGTGATTTGACATACAATTCGTGAAAATAAAGATTGGTTTTGGCATTATCTGTTTGTAATAAAGCATCTATCTTGAATCCATAATCAATTAAACGATTGGGATGTGAAAAATCTTTGAAAGCTCCGATTGAAAAATTTGCAGAATTTGGTTTTATTGATACAGAACCATATTGATCGCTTTGAAACCAAAATGGTGAATATAAACCAGTTGAAGCTATCCCAGATATGGAAACCTGATAATTTACTGTGTCCTTTTGTGCTGATAGCTGAATTGAAAAGTTGAGTAAAAATAAAACAGAAATCAGGTAGATATATGTATTTTTCATAGTTCAAAACTCCACAAATCGTTTAACACTTCTTTTTCATTCTCACCAAATCCGATATATGCTTTTCCATTAAGTACAAATGAAACTGCATTTTCACGTTCACCATTGGGGATATTTCCTCTAAAATACCAAACATCTTTAGTTGTATCGTATTCTAAAACATCTGATTTATATCGTCCTGTAGTCATATCACCTCCAAAATGGTGTCCTGTTGCAACAAAAATTCTATTGTTAAGCGAAAATGAAACAGCATTGATACGTCCATTGTCAGGCATAGATTTTCTTTTCTCCCAACTATCTGTTTCGGGAAAATATTCCCACCAATCGTTCATATTATATGTACGGTAACCGCTTCCAAAATATATATTCTTGTCGTTTTTGCAAGCAACAGCACCTGCTCTATTTAATGCGGTACTCTTTTTTAATTTCAACCATTTATCTGTTTGAGTATCGTATTTCCACATATCATTATCAAAACCAAATCCATTGAAACCAAAACCTACATAAATCTCATCATCAATCACAAAACTGATGCATTTGTTTGTCGTTACATGAGGAAAATCAGCCTTTCTTGTCCATTGATTATCAGCAGGATTATATGCCCAAAAATCTTTTAAATTAGAATCATTAACATATACTCCTGTTAATTGATTAAAGCCTAAACCTAAATAAGCAATGTTATTAACAACAGCTGCAAATGCATTTACGCGGGCAATACCCGGGAATTCAGCTTTTTCAATCCATTTATCTAGCAAGGGATCGTACTCGTAGGTGTTTTTCTGAGCTTGTTTTTCATTATTTCGGCCTAAAGTGTAATAAGCTTTATTATTAGCTACAAACGCAACACCTGAACATCTTCCACCATCAGGCAAAGCACTTTTTTTAATAAATGTAATTTCAGTATAAGGTGAGTCAGCAGGGCTATTACAGGCACTTAAAATAAACAAACAAAAAAGAAAACACGCAATTATTTTATTCATCTGATTAAATGTTTAATTGAATTAAAATGAATTTAATTAAAAATTGATTTTTAAATTCTAACTTCTACTTTATTTGCCTTAAGAAAAACTTTAAGTTCTTGTATATCAATTTCTTTGTAATGAAAAATACTTGCTGCTAATGCGGCATCAGCTTTTCCCTGGTCAAAAACATCAATAAAATGCTGCATTGTTCCGGCACCTCCACTTGCAATAACAGGCACATTTACAGCTTCGGAAACAGAGCGGGTAATGTCCAATGCAAATCCATCTTTGGTTCCGTCGTTATTCATAGAAGTTAGTAAAATTTCGCCTGCACCCAATGCTACAGCTTTTTTTGCCCATTCTACTGTTTTTATGTCAGTTGGAATTCTACCTCCATTCAGAAATACAAACCATTCTCCATCAATACATTTAGTATCGATAGCTAAAACTACACATTGACTACCAAACTGATTGGCTAAGTCACGTATTAACTGAGGATTACGAACGGCAGAAGTATTCACAGAAATTTTATCGGCACCGCAAGCGAGTAATACGGACACATCCTCCACGCTCGAAATTCCACCTCCAACTGTAAATGGTATATTTATGTGCTTGGCAATGCGTGTAACAAGTTCAGAAAGCGTTTTTCGTTTCTCATTGGTGGCAGTTATATCTAAAAAAACCAATTCATCTGCACCCATTTTGGCATATAACGCACCTAATTCTACCGGGTCACCAACATCAGTAATATTCAGAAAATTAATGCCTTTTACTGTTTTGCCATCTTTTATATCCAGACAAGGGATTATACGTTTTGCTAACACTGTTATTTATTTACAATTTTTTTATTTACAATTGGAATCACAAGCATTCAATATATTAAGCTTTTATTAATGCGGATTTCTCCTCATTCCAATCGCCCAATGTTATAGTTTCCAACACATTGACTAATTTTTTGTCATATTTACACTCCACCTGAACATAATTGCTTGTAAATCCAACCATTTTATCACCTTGTTGTCGACTTTCCCAAAGTACAGGATAAGTTTTACCCTTTTGACTTTCATAAAACTTTTTTGTTTTTTTATCCGACAGTAAATGAAGAATATCACTCCGCTTTTTCCGTTCTGCCAAAGGCGTACTCTGCTCTATATCAAGCATTTTCGTTCCTGCACGTTCGGAATAAGTAAAAACGTGCAATTGTGAAATATCCAACGAATCAATAAATTTACACGATTCTTCGAAAAGTTCAGCCGTTTCGCCTCGAACACCAACAATTACATCAACTCCAATAAATGCATGGGGCATTAAACTCTTTATCAATTCCACTTTTTGGGCAAACAATTCACGGTTATATTTACGTTTCATCAGCGTAAGCACCTCATTAGTACCCGATTGTAGTGGAATATGAAAATGTGGCATAATGCGTTTACTTGATTTTACAAACTCAATTATTTCATCGGTTAATAAGTTTGGTTCTATGGAAGAAATTCTGAAACGCACATCTTTATCAATATTATCAAGTGCTTTTACTAAATCAAAAAAATTTTCATTGGTATGCACTCCAAAATCACCAATATTCACACCTGTAAGGACAATTTCTTTTGCACCAAGATCAATTGCTTCCTTTGCCCTTTCAATTGTTTCGGCTACCGAAGCACTTCTACTTCGTCCACGAGCAAAGGGAATAGTACAATAAGTACAATAATAATCGCATCCATCCTGCACTTTCAAAAAATACCGTGTCCGATCATCACTTGAGCATGAAGGTTTGAATTCCTTGATTTGATTAATTTTAGTGGTATGAACTTCGGTTGGTTTTTCGGTATCAATATCACGTAAAAATTCTAAAATACTAAATTTTTCGTTTGAACCCAGCACTAAATCAACTCCTGCAATTTTTGCAATTTCATCAGGTTTTAATTGTGCATAACATCCCGTAACCACCATTAATGCATTGGGATGCTGACGGTTAAGTCGGTTGATTGCTTGACGGCATTTATGATCGGCAGTATCAGTTACAGAGCATGTATTGATAACACAAACATCAGCTTGCTCTCCTGCTCTAACTTTTACAAATCCTTCTTCCGACATTTTTTTACCTATGGCTGATGTTTCAGCAAAATTTAACTTACAGCCAAGGGTGTGGAAAACTACTTTTTTATTATGAAATATATTGTTATCAATCATTATTGTAAATTCAATAGAAACAGCACAAAGATAGTGTTTTTCTTTAAGAGGCTAAAATACAATTTTATGAGTGTAATTTACTAAAATAAAATACTTTTACATTCAAAAATTCTTTTTCTTACGCAATCTATTATAATCAATATAATATAATACTTTTAAAGATATGGTATTGTATTGATTTAACCATGAGTTACTTAGGTTTTTCCAATAGTTATATTCAATTTGATTATTCTGGGTATATGCATCTTTTTTCCATGACATTACTAACTCTGATCCGGGAGCAAAATTCCATTTAAACATCATATCCACAGTAAAACTATTGAAATTAAGATCGGAATTTTCGTTAAAAGTGAGATCGCTTTTTAATCGCCCGTCAGCTTGAAGTTGAAAAAATTCTTTGTTTTTTGCACCCGACCAATAATGCCGAGTTCGCAAACTTAAACTTGATTTATTATTTATCACGTAGGAAGTTGAAATCACATTCTGAAATGATTTCACATCGCGTTTGGCAAAGATTATTACCGAATTATTATCGTTTTTGCTAACAAATCCTTCACCATTTATCCAACTATCACCATTTACTTCATACTCAATTTCAAATCGTTGACCCAATCTCAGGGATGTTTCAGCAGCAAATTCGTTGTAATACTGATTTGAACTATATTGTTTAGCATATCCATAATGAAGTTCAAAATTTAGTTTTTTTCTACTGTCAGTATCTAAATTAAAATTAACCGTAAAATAGGGTTCAACAATGAAATAACGCCCTTTTACCCTTGATTCGAAATAATCATATTTCCTTGCATTGAAATTACCGTTTATATTAAAACCATAGTTATTTTTAAAATTTAAGTTTGTATTGAAACCGGCTATGTTTTCAGAATAAACATTGGGATTATACATTCTATTATATTGATTATAAACACTTACATTAAAATCCCGAAGAATTGAAATTTGCTCAATATGATTGTATGAAATCCAGGATTCATTTGAAGATTGATTATTCTGTCTTAAATATCCTAAATCGTTAGGATTGTATGTGTCTGAAATTAAGTTTTGTGAAATTCCATATTGAATTTTACCTTTTGTTCGTTCTATACCCAAATTGGCAGAAAAACCAGTTTCAAAAACCGAATCGCCTCTTACACTAATTGCCCCTTTTCCCTTTAAAGCATAAGTTTTTTTGTTATTATTCAAACTAAACTCTGTAGCTATAACATTGGCTCTAAATGGATTACCAAACATAGAAACATTTGAATTAATGATACTTACAAAA
>CAMBSB010000032.1 GCA_945870155.1 Paludibacter jiangxiensis
GGATACCTTGATGAGTACCACTTTAGGTACAACAGGCGCTCAAATATGGAGACAATCTTCGATTTACTCATAAGAAAGATGGTTTTAAAAGAACCTATACGTTTATAATCAATATATTAACTCGGGCGGTCTAAGCGCCTATACCAAAATTCATATTTATTTTTTCTACACATAATAGCCAATGAATCAACATAATCCGAATTCAGTGAGCTGGCATGTATAAGTAAAATCTGCTTAATATCTCTCCCAAACAAAATTCGGGCTTGAGATTCATAATACTTCAACTTTTTTTCCATATATCCAATATAGTCATGTCCAATTTTCAACATCAAATCAGTATCAGCTTTCACCTGGGCCCTTTTATATGCTAATGCAAATAAATAATCATCATTATCAATGCTTACCGGTGCTACTTTATATCCCCTTTTTTTAAGAAAATTATCCAACGAGTCCGCTTTCGCTTTATTATTGCCCACATGCAGAAATGGATGCCTGAAATACTTCAAGGTTTTTCCATGGCTTTTAAGTATTTTTTTAGATATGATTTCACCTTTTATTAAATCATTTGTAAAATCCTTCAAACATACTGAATTATAGTCGGGGTGTGAGAAAGTATGATTTCCTAAATCCAAACCATTTTCAACCCAGGTTTTCAGCAGCTTCACCTGAAATTGATTGACCTTTCCATCAGTATATAATTTTTTCTCATTGACAAAACCAATTGCTGGTATTTGATTGTTTTTGAAAGAATGAACTAGCTTAGCAATTAATTTTTGCTGATATACAGTGTCGTTGATTCCATAACTTACAACAGGTAAATCATCCACTGAGAAACAAATCTGTTTAATTTGCCCAAATAATAAAACAGGTAGCAGGCAAACTATAAATGCAATTTTTTTCATGTGCATGTTTTTTTTCAGTTATTTTTTAAATTGCTAAAGTATAAAATTTATAATAATGGTTGATCTGCAAAAACAATTATTAAATTGGATGCTTAAATAAGTAATAAATAAATTTCAATAAACTAAACTATAAGTTCTGTTAGTTTGATAAATACGTTGATACCTAGTTACCAGGGTTTTTTGAGTTTTGTTTTTAATACTTAAACAATTTAACTTGCTTGAATATAATTACTTCCAAAAGAATTTATACTATATCGATGCACGAATTGTAAACTTAAAAGGGAAAAAACTAATTGGCATAAGACTGATAATGAGTTTAATAAATAACAAAACAGTTGAACTTTGGAAATTTTTATATGATTATCCGCAATTAACCCTATTGGTTGCGGGAGCATTAGCTTCGCTGTTTTTCAATTCGCTGACGTGAAACAACAATGTGAATGCGGGTTTGCTTGCGACAGGCAGGAGTAAAACTGCCGGAATGCACGTCGGCCAACCAATGAAAAAGGCTTATTAGGCGGTCGTTTATTATGTTTTAATCAAGTCTTTTCCTGTCGTTATTACTATACCAATTGCAGGTATCAGCCAAATAATTCCGTTTATAATCATTAGTTTCGAGTCAGTCAACGAGTTCTTGAAGAGTATGAGAAATCCCAAATTAATCGAAACGTGAAAAAGTACAGAGATTATTAAGTTGTATTTCGTGTCTCGGAGCAACCAAGCTATAATAATGGAAGCCGAAATTGTAAACAACAGAAATCCAATCATAAAAAGTATTCCGTTCTTATAATGTCCAATATGCCATAAACCCCAAATTGTTCCAATGATAATTGAAGCCAATAGAGCTGTATTTTTCTTTTCAAGTGTCAGTTGTAAGAAACTTCTCCAACCGATTTCTTCTCCGACTGAACCAATTAAGATTCCGACAAACATGAGTGGAATTAAATTCCACAAGTCGTCTGTTAGCTTTACGCCGAGTCCAAATTGTTTCCCGACAATAAAAGTTATAGTAAAGAGTAAAAATGGAATACCAAGAGCCAATAATGATTTTGTGACGATAAGTTTGTTAAAATCGAGATTTACAGAAAATCTTAAGTCGTTAAATGCCAATATCATTATTAGCATCCCAATAGTCGGGGCTAGTTGTGGAAGTACAATCTTTTCAAAGTTCAGGTTTACTTTTTGTTGAAATACAGCAAGCAATCCTGTGAATACTATTGTTATAAACACATATAAAATTATCTTCCAAATCATTTTTTTTGTTCTTGTTTTTTTTAGATTCTTTTTTCAATTTTTTCTGTCAAGCCGACTAAGTCCAAATTCGGGTTATTCAATTGTTGCTTGTCCCATTGGATAGACTTCTATTTATTTGTAGAAAGGTACGGAACGCTGTTGTTGGGAATCAGCGGTCTTGAGCTTGCGAAAAATTGCTGCTCGGCTCTGCCAAGAATTACTCCCTTTGGAAGTGACTGTTAGTTCCCACCCGGCGTGTACACCTCACATTTTGTGCAGAAATATAAATTAGATATATCCGCCAGGACAGGGGTTGTGAGCATTATAGTTGTCTTATTATCATTACAATTCCACTAATTAAAACTATTGCTGAAACTATGCCAATAATATTAATTAAAATCGACGGTTTGTAAGGAATCAAATTATCACGTTTTCTAATTAAAATGAGACCTATTATGATCCCACCTATCAATCCACCTCCATGAGCAGCATTATCAATCATATCAAAAGCTGAAATCCCCATGATCGCTGTCAACATTATTGTATTCAGCATTGTCTTTATGATATTTCGGGGAACACTATCTTTAAATTTCATACTAACAATTAGAACAAACCCAATAAGGCCCATTATTCCACCAGAGGCACCTACAGAAGTTTGTGTTGGTAAAAGAAATAAACTAAACAAGCTACCCATTAATCCTGAAAAAAGAAAGACAATAACAAAGTAAGAAAAACCTGTTATTCTTATCACCAGATGTCCGATTGCAAAGATTGCTAAACCATTAAAAAGAATATGCATCACACCTCCATGCATTAACATACATGTCAATAATCTCCAATATTCACCATTTAAAGTTTTCAACTTAACAAGACCAGCTAATTCTATTGAACCACCTAATCCGGTAATAAATTGAATTATTGTTATTATTAATAAAATCCCTGCAACAATGTAAATTGAATATATATTCTTTTGATTTATCCAAAAAATAAATTTAATTTCAGAAGACTCTTTCTGAAAGTTTAATTCATTAATCCTACGGATTGAAATAAGTTCATACAATCCATCTAAAACAGGGATTATCCCAAAAACTAAAATTAAAAATCTAAATGGACTGTCAGTCCAAAATCCCTTATTAGAATTTAAATTTAAAAGTAACATAAATCCACCAAAGAAAACAGTATAACCAATTCCAAAATAAAGATTTGTTTTAATAGAACTCCTTTTTTTTCTTAATAATGGTTGCAAGGTTTCATAATCTGAACCGGGTATAATAAAGCTGCTGTTTTGAGGTGTTGTAACATAAACTACATTCATATCACTTTCAATGACATCATAAAGTTCATCTTTGGTGCATTTTACTGGCTCATCATCCGATTCTAGAATGTATCCATATTCTAATTCAGGGTCTTTTTTTGGTAATACAATTTGTTCTTCCCAATTTGTCATATTGTTGTTAGGTCTTGTTTTTTGAATTGATGCTAACGAGAGTCTGCGTAAAAACTTCAATTAATTTCCAAAAGTAGTAAATTTTTTAAAAATTTGGCTTGCATAGCAGCATAAATTTAAATTAAAATTTTACACTGAAAAACGTAGTTGAAAAAATTTGAAGTCGGAAAGCAGCTTAAAAAAAGCCTTGTCCTATTGGATATACTTCTATTTAATTGCAGAAAGGCTTGGAGAGCTGTTGATGGGATTTGCTTAATAGAAATTTAATTTACAATATTTTTCCCACTATTCTACAAGCGAATGAAAAAATTAATGGAGGGAGCATGGTTTTCAATGCTTATATAAACCTTCAACCTGCTTGCTGCATTTTTTGCAGAAATACATCCCTTCTCTATCTACCTGACTGATAGTTCCATTGGCATCGTTCATCAAGCATGTTGGGTCGGCTTTGCAATGATCTAAGCCAAGGTTATGCCCAATTTCATGTATGCATATTTTGGTGAGTCTTTCTTTAAACAAAGCTTCATCGGCATTCCTTTTGATGCGAAAAGTAGACACAACACAGGTTTTTCCGGGACGATAACCCAAACCCATAATACCCCATTCGTCAGCATTATGTTTTTTGTACTTAATTGCAATGTCTTTTTCGGTAATTATCAGCAGATTTTTACCCGATTTGAATTTACTCAATATCTTATTGGCTTCGTATCGGGTTTTGCTTTTTGCCAATAAATCAGCTGTTATTGGCACTGCATTTTCAATTATGGGCGTAATCTTGTAAAACTGGGTAAGCCCGTTTTTTATATCCAATAATACCTTTGGGCTAACATCCCCCAGCGGTAAAATATAAATGGAGGTCAATGTTTTTTTAGCAAAAATTGCCACTTTGCGCTTTCCCGATTCTGTAGCCGGCTGACAAAAGCTTAAAGATAAAGCAAGTGAGATAAAAAGCAGCGATTGAAGAAGGTTTTTCATGGATGTGATAATTTTGAAGAAATCAATAATACCAATAATGCTAAGTCTCTATTTTAACATTAATTTATCTACAAAAGCCTGATCTACATATTCATGGGCTGCCATCCAACCTGTTCCGTCTCCCGCAACATAAGGTTCGCGTAGCAGGAATAAATTTCCGACTACTTTCAATAGGTCAGAATCCTGCTCGTCTGTAACTAAAGTCCATAAAATATCTACTCTATCAGATCCACCATTAAAACTCATTTCCTCATCATATCGATAGTGAAAAAGGCGACCGTACATATCTTCAACAAGATACCTTTCGGAATGATTAGAGTCCCAATATTTTTTCTTTATACTCGAATCATTGAGCTGACTTAAAGAATATGTATTTCCTAAAAATTCAAATTTGGTATTACGATTTGTTTGAGTGGTCTTTTTGTAATATCCGTTGTTCAACTTAGTTAATGTTACTTTGTTGCCAAATTTATCGCTGGTAACTATATCATCTTTGCTCATATCTATAAGGATTAAATTATTATCAATTTGATTTTAAGCTTCCTGCTATCTGATTGACAACAGTTAGAATTGAATTTCTAATATTCAGTTCTTCTACATAATTGCGTTCAAGATAGAAGATTACCAAACATGTATATTCAGGTTTATTTGAAGGAAAATAGCTACAGCAATACTTAAAGTCGAAGATTTTGGGGGGCAGATTGTATTGTGAAGTACCACGGATACCTGCAATTTTATACGTATTTACCTGATTATTATCTTTCAACATCATATCAGCTTTTTCACATAATGTTTGTTGAATAGCCTGAATAGTTTTATCTGAACAAATATGAGGATTAATAATGCTATCCTGACCCGTTTTAAATATCGCTTTCATCATTCTTCCATTATTGGCAATGGCATTGTAACTGCTTAATAGTTGTAAAGGTGTCATTTTAAAGTTATAACCAATGGACATCATACCCATTTGACTGATTGTGTGCGCTTTTACAGAATCGGATGTTACAATATCGTTCGAATGTAAAACAGACATTTTATCAAGTTGTGCTTCGAATTTATTCAGGTTGTCAAATGAGTTGAGCACCGTTTTTAAAACACCAATATTCGACGGAAATAATAAACTTTGACGGACTGTTATTTTTCCATATCCACCTTTATTTGAATTATTATCCTTAAAAATACCGGAATCAACAGCATAAATTCCATTTTCGGTTTCTACCGAGTCTTCAAGTGATATTTGACTATTCTCCATGGCAGCCATTACTGAAAATGGTTGAAAAATAGAACCTGGCTCGCGAGGCAAATTCATTGATGCTTCTGTATACGTGGAACTATAGGTGGCACTTTCCGTCTTGGTGATTTTTACCATAACTTTAATTTCACCGGTTTTTACTTCCATAACCAGCATAATTGCTGAGTCTACATGAGAACTTGCAGCTTCGGCACGTAAAACCTTTTCTGCTTTTTGCTGTAAGTCTTTATCTATGGTCGAGTAATTTTTTGCCTTACCGCACGAAGCCAGAAAAGCGATTATAATAATTATTGAAATGTACTTTTTCATAATTTAATTTTCTATTTGATTGTAAAAGTCTTTTATATCTATCTCTTTAAAGGGCAAAATAATTTCATTCTCCAGATTAATTAATCCATGCCTACCACTCAATTCAGCAACAAATAAACCTTTGTATTTTCCTCCTTCGATATTTGACAAAAAATTGTAAACCGGAGGAATTACAATATTGTTTTTTAAATCTACAATTCCACAAAGACCACTGTGCAACCTTACCCAAATGTGTTTTTTGTTGACACTATAAAGCATTTTGTATTCCAATGTGATGATTATATTCAGGTTTTTGTCTATTATGCCAACATTATTATCATGCTTCACCTCGAAAAATCCCGGAAGTTTATAAATCTTTTCAACCTGATCAAAAGGAAAGTTCTTGATTTTTCCATCTGAATCAAGCGGATTAGTCTCCAAAAGCATCCAGTATTTTATATGCATATTGACTTTACTTTCTTCTAATGCAACCGGTGATATAAATTCCCCATCAAGACTCAGGTAGCCATTTACATAAGTATCGGGCTCAACTCCAAATCCATCTTCATCACCTCTACCACCATCTTTAATACAAGCAGTTAGCTTTACAAGATCGAACTGGATTCTTTCGGCTGATACATATAAAAAACCACTCTTTATCATTTTCGACCTCTCACCTGAAAATGTAAAATAATCATTCTGTGCCCGACTTCGATATTTGGGATTGCTCTCTTTTTCAAGCCTTTTACTTAATTCGCTATAGCTTTCAGTTGCTATAGTCGCTTCGGTAGCCGGAATAATAAGCCCGGAACGCTTCCCTGTTTCAGGTAAAAGCTTCCTTAACGAACCGTTTAATCTGGGTGTGTCCGGATAATTGGAAATGCTATCAACTTGTTCAGTTTTTTTATTATTATCCAGAAAATTGATTAGCTGATTGACAAAATTGCTTAGAATGGACATAAGTTTCTATATTAAATTGATTTACTCAACTTTAGCATATAGCTAATTTATTGACTAACTTATAATTGTTAAAGAATAGTAAATGATAATCAACTCGTTATACAAATATAGCTTTTGTGATTTACTTTCGTTCTACCTCACCCCCAGCCCCTCTCCTTGAGGAGAGGGGAGCTGGTTACTACAAGTATTAAAATCACTTCATCCTTGTATGTGTTTGATATTATATCAGTTACAAATGCAAAAGTTGAGTTAATTTATTGTAATGTGAAATGGAAAAAACTACTCTTCTTCACTAAAGAAACCGATATTAAGTGACTCACTGCCTAAACCATGCGACAAGCGGCTATATGCACGTGAACGTGTCTGACAGTTTTTTTCGTTCATTGTTGATGTCCCTTCGGCATTAGATGTAAATTCCATAAAACTTTCGATGGAAATTGACATAGCAAATTTTTCAACATCATGATTGGCTCCTATATAAGTAAATATCCAACCCGCTTGCTTCAATTCATCTATCATATCACGTATCATTTCACCTTTGAATTCTTTTGAATTATTTTCTTCTCCATCGGTTATTATAGTTACTAAAACTGTGTAATTCGATTGATCTGAAAGAAAACTTTTGAGACTGCTAACCGACATACCGATAGCATCATACAGAGGTGTACTGCAATTTGGTTGGTATAATTTATCAGTTAACTCATTACATGTGTCGGATTTACATTTGTCATAAATGGTTTTAATTTCATCCCCGTTAAACGTGATTAAAGATACAAAATGTTCCTGATTTTGATGTTTAATTTGAGCCGATTTAATAGTCTGAATAGTTTCATTAAAGCCATTGATAGTTTCTTGCTTTATCGAACTCATTGAACCGCTTTCGTCCAATATAATCAGGTTGTAAATTTTTGTTTTCATTTTTGAAAGATTTTGATTTGTTGTTTATCAGACCTTTCAGGTTTCAAAAACCTGAAAGATCTAAGCTGTAGAGGAAGTTTTATCAACCTGTTAGGTCTGGAAGCTATAAAAGTCTCCAGATTTACACATTAACTCATACCTGATTCCCATTCAAATATAAGTATATTAACAAGGTCATTTTCAAACAGATTATCAATTAAGTCATCTATCTCAGCCTTTTTCTTATTGTTTGTTTCTATCCAACCTTCATATTTAAATACTCCTTCAAACCTATGTTTTTCCTGAATATTTACAATATCAATAAAGGTTTGCCTATCAACGGTCAAGGTATAGTCCATATAGCAGCCACATTCCCATACTTCTTCGAAAGCATAAGCTTTTCTTAACTCATTAATACTCCACCATGTAGGTTCAATTTGCACCTTATTATCATTAATTTTAGCAGAAACGCTTAAACTGTAAGCCATATTCTTTTATTTTTTAAATATTTATTTCACATTTTCCCCTTTTTCATTTATCGTGAACATGTAATTCTCTATTGTACAGCTGAATAAATCTTTACTCATCCCGTCTATATCATCATATATTGCTTTTGTTATTACTGTGCCATCGCGTTTCATCAAACCCCACTTAGTGAAAATATTGTAAGCAAAGCAATCCGTATTTTCCATAATTTCATCACCATTTGAATCAGTCTTTCCTGTTCCATATTGCAGTATGGTAATTTCATCGTAGACAAAGGACTTTAATACTTTTTTTGCATCAAATGCTACAAGTTGCTGTTCCCCGTTTTTGGCAATACGAAATCCATCTTTTTGTATCTCAATATTTTCGTATTCCACAGCTAATATCAGTTTTAAACTTTTGTCCAGCAAACCAAATTTGTTATTAAGTTTTAAAATTCGATAACCAAGTACAGGATTGTTGATATAATCATATCCTGGAGTTACTACCCAATCTCCTTTTTTGTTGATTAATCCGACTTTACCTGTTAAATCAACCGCTGAACAATATCCACCTCTGAATACATAATCGATATGCTTATCTTTCTCAATGGAATAGATAAACTTAAATGGAATAATTATTTCATTCTTTGGATTAATAAAACCCAGTTTGCCATTTTTTACCACGCAGGCCAAGCCTTCAGAAAATACCCAGGCATGGTTGTAAATAGCCGGAATAAATATTTTGCCAGTTAATTTATTCAGATAACCTCTTTTCTCATCTTTCGAGAATACTGTCAGGCTATCTTTCTGATCAGAGTTCGATATCCAGTCAAGCTTGCCGGTAGTGGCTTTTCCGGTTTCTTTGCTTATTACTTTTACCCGACCATTTTGATAATCCTTTTCTATGTAGTTTTCACTCAGATAGACCGTTCTCGGTTCAAACCTGTAATAGTAAAAATAATTATGGAAATATACATAGATAAGTACTCCCATACATGCTAGCCCAATGATAAGGATTACCGCTTTCCAAAATTTGCTTAGTTTTTTCATAAAGATGTTTTTAATTAGTTTAACCCATTGATAACTTTTTGATTTGTAATGATTTCTTCAATAAACACTTGTGGTTCATCTTTGTAAATCAAACTTAGTATTTCATTTAAATTTAAATCAATAATATTTAAGCAACCATATATTAAGGCTATAACCACCGCCCTGTTTACAGCGCCTTCATCTGTATTCATACATGACCGGGCCATCAATTGCCCATCCAATTCATCAAGCGTTAAAGTAGCATGATAGTAATTATAGTTAATTACATTTATGGCTCTTAACACCGCTATATGTTTCACTTTCGGTATTTTTACAGGAAAATCAGCAAAACATGAAATCATCTGTTGCGCATCATCACATCTAAGAACCAGATTAACATCTGAATTTTGCGTTTTTAAACGAAAAGAAAATAAAGATTGTTCCTCTGCATACAAATACTTTAACTCAAGCTCTGCGAAAATATCTTTTATAATTTCTGTAAGTGCTTTCATAATTTTTTTAGCGTTTAAATTGTTAGTTTTAATTCAAAATGGCATTCAGTTCAGCTATCATTTTGCTGTATGTAAACTTGTTGTTGTTATCAATCAGTGAATTTATGAAATGCTCATTTTCTGTACGGTAAACCTGTTTCATACGCGAATCTGTATCTGCAGCGTATTTTGCATTCGCTAATCTGTCACAGAGTTTTACAAAACTTGCAAAATCACAATTTTTAATGCCTTCATAATACTTTTCATTTGCTCTGTCTTTGCGTGTTTTGCCTTTTTCATTCGTAACAGCATACACTATATCGGCAACTGTTGGATTTGCAACTTTAAGTATATCATTGTAAGTCATGCGTGTATCTTCAATGGTATCGTGCAGCCAACAAGCATCAATAACAACAGAATGATAAGACTCCGGAACTAAATGAATATATTTTTGTGCAAAACTTGCTGTTAATGCCAAATGCACTGAATAAGGTTTATTATCGTATAAATGGTTTACTATCTGATGTGCCTCTATGGCAAAAGCAATAATTTTTGAGTCCATAATTGTTGAGATTAAAAATATGATATATACAAAATCGAAATAGTCTTTTTTTTTGTTTGGCTTTTGAGGGTCTTATTCCTAACTTAATATGTAGATTAACTTATTTTTTATAATAACTGTTTTAACAGCATAACGCTCAAATGATTCATGAAGAATTGTTAAAGCCTTTTAGTCAAGAACTGAATGTTTTATCAAACCCCATACTTGGGCAAGTGCTATTGGCCAAAAAATAGTATATGCTAAAATAGTAGGAATAACTTGTTGTCCAAAGATACCAACACTAACCTCGGCATGGATGTGAGGTGGAGTTGGGGTTATTTTGATTTTCAAAGCTGTACTTAATCCAACAGCTGCTTCTATCCAAATCCCTTTATTGATGGAGATATCCCATTCGTCATTGGCTAATTTTTGTCCTCTAACATTGTATCCTTCTTGTTGAAAGGAATCCCATAAGTCATTTGATGCTCTATCAAGAAATGGTAGTACATCAAGATAAATCTGTGAAGTTTTAAAAAGCCCCATATTTTCTATTTTTATTATAGATGGTAAATGGAACTATTATCTATCTTTTTAGAGAAAAGAAGTTCGAAATATTATTTAAAGAAATATATTTTCAAAACACTGGATTACACAATTTATACTAAATGCGCCTTACATTACTCTAAAACAACCACATAAATTGCTATAAATATTTCCTTTAATTCCTTTATTGATTCTTTGTTTGATTTGATAAGTTCACAGACTTTGGTATCCAATATCTTATCAAATTCTTTATCGACTAAATCAAGTATTGTCTGACTTGATCGTTCTGTTATGAGTTTGTCAATTATACCTGTTAAGGCTTTTCTAACCGGGGATGAATCAATGGCAGCTATTAAGGCTGGTCGCACTAATGGAGGCAAAGGGATTATTGTTGAACTTAATTTTTTTCCAAGTTCATCTGTTATTGAAATTGCTATATAGTTCGATGCGTTGGACTCTGTCAAACCTGATTTTATGCGATGGTGACAATATTCTCTGAAATGATATATTCTGTTTTTTGCTTTATCATACCCTAATAAGTTGATTAAAACATCTTTTATTGTTTGTACATTTTGTTCTTGTTTAGCAAAAAAGCTATCAATACTTTTTTCCATGAACGAAATAGAAGTATCAGCTATCAGAATACTTTTAATGGACTTTGAACTTATGAGTTGTCTTATGATGAAACCCAATATTTTTTTTCTTAGAACCCATATAATCATAATGATTATACATAATATTAAAAGTAAAATAAGTATATGAATTGAGGGCATGGTAAGTAATATCTTAATTTTTCGTGTAGCATATATACATATTATGGGCATCTGTTTATTTCAATGCAATATTTAAACTTTTAAAATGGAGTGTTTATGTTATCTAATCACACGATAAAATCTACCTGATTTTTAAATACCTGATTTTTATTTAGTTAATACTTAGTTAACATTAATCGGTATAACGAGTTGAATTTACTAAATAAACTACCTAAAATCAGAATAAATTCTACAAAGATATTCTTATTAAGTTTTTGATTGTCAAAGATATTAAACTTTATGATTATCCGCAATAAACACAGTTCTCGATAATTTTTTAGTAACATTATAGTACCAAAACAACAATCACATGAAACTATTAGATTTTGACAAACATTTCCCAAGTGAAGCTGTTTGTATCGAAAAATTCAAAGAACTTCGGAATAAATCCGGTATTGTATGCCCTCATTGCGGAAATAAAGAACATATATGGCTTCCTACCTCGATGCACTTTGAATGTAAATCCTGTCACAGTAGCAGATCTTTAAGTTCAGGCACTTTTATGCACGGATCTAAATTGCCTTTTTTATATTGGTTTATAGCCATTCATTTGTTCAATAGCACCAAAAAGACCTTTTCAGCCTCTGAGATGCAACGACAATTAGGTCATAAACGTTATCAACCCATTTGGGAGATGCTTCATAAAATCCGTAGTGTAATGGGACAACGCGATGCCCAATATACTTTTTCGGGAATGTTTGAACTTGACGAAGGCTTTTTCTCTACCGAACGAGATGAAAATGAAAAAACCGAACCTTTGAAACGTGGACGTGGTAGTCAGAAGAAAAGCAAAGTGCTTGTAATGGTCGAAAGTCAGCAGGTTGAAAACCCGAAAAATCCAAAGAAACCAAAACGGGTCAATCATCTGAAAATGATAGTCATTCCTGATTTAAAAGCAAAAACGATATACCAAAAAGCAACCATATCGATAGATAAAGATGCCTGAATCACAACTGACGGTTCTAACTCGTACACGAATTTCAAAGACCATTTTGCTCAACACGATGCTTCGGTTGTTTTACCTGAAGAAATTGCGAAAGTTCATCCTTGGGTGCACATAGCCATAAGTAATGCAAAATCTTTACTTACGGACATGTATCACGGCATAAAATCAGAATTCCGACAAGGGTATCTGAATGAATTTTGTTATCAATTCAATCGTATCAAAATTCCATATGATCCATTTGATAGGCTACTCGCTGATACTGCTTCATATAAATCAAATTTTAAGCATATAACATACAGAAAAATTAAAATTGAAAACTGCACACTTTGCGGAAAATCATTTAGTTTTTTTGTTTGGACTATGCCCGAATTATAAGTAGCTCAATACCAAGCCTTACTTTTTTTGAAATATTATAATTTACTTTTTTAAATATTTTCGGGTCATTTATATCTATAATAATAAAAATTCAAATCGTCACGCAAAACATTTCCTTATCTATCCTTTGTTGATAAGGGTTTCAGAAGTAAGTTAATGATTTTTGTGGACACTAATGCTAGTATTTTGTCATTAGATAATTGATAATCTTACAGATGATTTAAACTTTAGTTAAATGCCTTATTTTACATCCACTTGTAATTAAAGTAGTCAAGAATATTAAATGCCAATGAATCATCTTATCTAAAGTTTCTGATTTTTAGATCAACGATTTCTTTTCTATCAGAAAGAGCCTTAAACAATACTTTTTTGTGTGCAGCTAATTCTTCATCAGTTAAACATTGTCTAACCCTCTCCACATTGGTATCAAAACGTTCAAATAGATCATTCACTACATTCATTTGTTTTAATTCAATCAAAAGAACTACCTTGTCATATAAAGTAAAATCTAGAGTGTTTATTCCAATTCCACACTCTATAAGCTCCTCATCTACTATTGATTTAACGACTACCCTTTCTTCATTAATTCGTAATAATGAGGGGGAATAATGTTTAAATTCTATTAAATTTTGCCTATTATTTTTTTCAAACAATGAAACAATATTATCAGTTGCTTTAAAATTCTCAAACAACAAATTTATCAAACTAAACTCTGTATTCAATTCGATTTTTTGAATTAATCTAATAATACCCGAGTCAGTAGATAATCCATTTTCATTGAAATAACTATCCAATAATGAAATATTAAAATATTCATCAGAATTAGATTGCTCCACATTTCGTGTTCTCGTATCCTTAACTATAGATACTAAGTTGTCATTGGTTTCAGAAGAATCGGGGTACCACTCTTTAAGTCTGCATACACATCCTTCAAGAACTAGAATCAAATGCTTTATTATTGACTTTCCAATATTCATGACTAATTTATTTTGATTAGATTGTTAACATCGATAATCATACTTTCTACTTGAGGAATCAGTTTGTTAATCATATCGATTCTGTCTTCATTAGCTTTAATCTGCCTATCTATATCTTTGGCATTATTAGCATTAAACTGCTTTCTCGTATCCTCAATAATTTGATCAATATCCTTTTCTATAAGTCCAACCAATTTGGTTTTAATATCTTCGTATTTTACAGTATTTGTATTGATATAATTGTTAGAGAAATCAGCCTCAATCATTTCTCTAAAATATCTTCTAATTCCAAGTTCATATACATCTTGGCGTCCCCAATAATCTGGACATATAGCCTTTAACGATATATTGTCTCCAAGCGTCCTAGGGATATTAGAGTTTATAGTTTGAGCTATTCTCTTGATTACTATTTTATGAATTAATTCGGAATTTGACAAAACAATTTGATCTAACTGACGCTCTAGCTTAGCCACCTCAGAATGCAAAATCTCCGATATATTATTACCTAAATCTCTGAGTTTGTTACTAAATGTGATATTCAGTTCGCGGTATCTATTTTCAATAATATCAAAACACAATCGGAGATATTTCTTTGAGTTTTTTTGTTCAAATTTTATGCTATTAATAACTTCATCTCTGTTATCTCTTAAACTGAACGTAGTGCTTCCAATGGACTCGGTTGTCCTCGCATCGCATGATGATGTAATCTCTGATGTGTAAATCACTGCTTTCTTCTCAAATTCGTGCAAATCGGCTAACACTGAAGCTAAGTCAATGCTTTTATCTGAAAGCAACTCGTTTGTTCCCTCTAAATGTTCCTTTTCTAAAGTACATTTGTTAGAATATGCATTCAAAAAAGCACTAAGTTTTATGATTGGAGCCCTAAGAATCAAATCTTTCTTTTGGTTCATCACAATGTCAGATACTGCTTGTTGCAAATTTAAGATTCCACTTTCGTTCAAATAATCCTTTACAGCTAATGATGGATATTCATATTCAATTTGAGACTTTAAGAATTGAAGATTTTGATTATTATTAAATATATCCGGCGTAACTCTCGCAATCATGGCCATAGCAGAAGAGACTAAAATAATCGAACAATTAGAAAGCAAATCTTTACATTCATCGTTGTTTGGATCATTCATCAACCTCGTCTTTTCATTCTCTGCTCTATTGATAATTTTCGTAAATTCTGTTTGATTTACAGAATCTTTTTTATTTATAGCAATAACTATTTTACCGATACCTGATTTGGGTATTTGTTCTTTTATCAGTGTAATATCTGATTTTGTAAACACGGACAACACTTCTTGAACGCAAATAATTACATTTGCTTGCGATAAGAATTTTTTAGTTGTCATGTCCCGAGATGATACAGGGTCATTATATCCAGGAGTATCAACAATATTAATTCCTTTTAGATTCTGATCCGGAACAAATAAAGATACAACCTTTGCCAATGGAGTGTACTCTCCTTCTGCTCCAATATATTTATCTATTTGCTCAGGATTTACTTCTATGGTTTTGCCAAAAAATTGTTTGTAATTTGGAACATTACAAATGAATCCATACAACTCTTTTGCAGCTTTTATTTCTTCAATTTCGATATTTTCGCTGGGCTGCATATTTTTTTTTTCTGAAATCTCTTTGAAATCGGATTCAGATATCATTTCAACCTTTGCTGAAAATTTCTCGCCATAAGAGATATAGGTTAACGTTGCAGTCATTGGAATCTCAGATGTTGGAAGAATGTCATTACCAAATACTAAGGAATTTAGCAGTGTTGACTTTCCAACTTTCATTTGACCCACCACGCCGATTGTTAATATATCATTATCAATCTGTTCTAATACTACAGCTGCCTCTTCATTGTTAATCCATTGTTGCTTTAAACAAGAATACACATAGCTCCTTACTTTATCTTTATATTCGTTAATTGACAGTTTCATTGCTTTATTTTTATTTTAATATTGAATTCGATTTCTTAATGAGTTGGACGCAATTATTTCTTGCTGCAGTATAATTGTCCAACATCTCAGTTATTCGCTCTAAATAACTAACTGTTTGTCCATAACTCACCATTTGATCCACATCAAAATCATTGAGGCTTTTTACCATTCTATTGTAACAGTCTACCATTGTATTGCTGTTATTTACCAGAGTTCCGTACGTACCTCCAAAGCAAGCATATGTATTTTGGCATTTGCTATTTATAGTACTCGTTAGACTGTTTATGCTATTGCGAAGAGTTTCTACGTTATCAATCAATGATTTGTGAATTTTCTTTATAGATCGTTCAAAATCTCGACATTGAGAAGCTACATCGTTCTTTGTCTCTGTTACTTCATTTATTTTTTCATTAAGTGAATCTTGAATAAGTTTTAGGTAATGATTCAACATCTCTTGCGGTTGAAATTGCTGGAAGTTCTTTGATTCAATCCCAAACGTTTTGTTTATAGCTTGGATCTGATTCTCCACACTAAACTCATGCGTATCTCTTAGCCCAAAATAGAAGGTGTCTTCTACTTTAATATCCTTGCTTTTTAGTTGATTCAAGACACTTGTTCTTATCTTCTCTATATTCGGCACACGATCGGCAAAGGAAAGTACTATATATAGTTTTTTCCCTTCTAAAAATTGCTGAATAAATTCGATTTCGAACTGAGTGATGGCACCAGATGTAGCCCTTACGACCCAAAGCACTATATCGCACTTATTTGCAGCATTAGCAGTTGTGGTATAGTCATATTCATTGTCGGTTGTAATACCGGGTGTATCGAGAAAACTTATCTTCTTTAGCAGTTCGTTCTGTTTAAATAGAACAGTATTTTGTATTAACTTCCGCAAATTAAAACCTTGCGCCTCTTCGTGTGAAAGTCTTGGCTCAAGGTCTATAGGAATAATTTTAATATTATCGTCGTTATCCACCAAGCAATGTTTGGTATTCTGTCCATAAGCAATGTAAGTAGGGACAGCTGTAACAGGAATAATTCCTACTGGCAAGTTTATACCAAGCAAAGTGTTCAATAATGATGATTTACCAGCATTATAAGCACCCATTAATCCGACTATACATTTATCTTTTAGCCAAGGATTCTGTTGGAGCATATACCAATATGAGAATAATCCATTCATATTGTTAATAAAATCCACATTAAAGAGATTAAGATTATCAACATATTCGGTTATTTCATTTTTACATTCAACGACCTTTCGTATTTGTTGCTCATCTATGTTAGATTTTTCGCAAGGTAAGTCGTTTATTCGTTGTAGATCTTGAATCGTTAACATTTCTATTATATTTTAATTGTTTATTTGTACGTCTTTCAGAGTGCCAATTAGATGTTGGATTAAATCACCTATTATCTGTCTATCGTGTACTAATTTAGTACGTTGTTCTTTAATTGTTCTTTTTTCATCAACCGGACATATTTTGAGAAGATCATCACATTCGGCAATTTTACTTTTTAAACGTCTGTACACTTCATCGCACTCATATTTTATTATTGACATCCTTGATATTAGAGGAATCTTTGAAGAATTTTCTATCAAGTAATTTCTAAAAAAGTCCGAAAAAGCAATTACATCAGGGTCATCCTCATTGGCTGACACAAAGAAAAGACCTGTTGAAAATGATAGAGTGTTATAATATTCTGCAAAATACACCTTTGATAATTCCTCGATAACTTTCTTATCACTTTCTTTTCTTATCATGTCCATTTTGTTAATAACAAACACTATGTTTTTGCCAAGGTAATTATAATATCTTCCAATAAGATCTTCAATCTTTTGTAGTTCTAAAGCATCAATCACGAATACAATAAAATCACTTTTATCCATATGCCCAAAGGTGATTTTATCCATTTCAAGAGTATCATACAATCCCGGAGTATCAAATAATTCAACCCTATGCTTCAACAATTCATTAGGTATGCCAATTTCTACCTTAATTATGTCTTTAATATTATCACCTTGTGTCGAATTATTCTTTACTGTGAACTGATTTATTTGTTCGTAACTAAAGACCGTTTCGTTCGACTGACCATTGATATCATGTATAACTTTATATTTTGATAATTCAGAATGATAAATTCTTGTTACCACACCCGTTGCAGGGACTATTTTTGATATTACAACTTTCTCGTCCAATAAGGCATTGATAACTGCAGATTTACCCGCATTAAATCGACCACATAACGTTATTCTTACACAGTTACTTTCCCAAAGCTCAGACTTATTATTAATTATCTCAATAAGTTGCTCTTTAGATTCATTGTCATATAAACAATTGGTTGAATAATTTAACACCCGTAATATTTTTTCCTTTTCAAAACGGAATAACATTTGTTGCTACTTTGTATCAATGTTATTTATAATAATATCTATCTGCTTCTTGTAGTTGAGAAGCTGCTTCTTATATTCATTTACATAATACTCCCGCTTCTTGTTGATCTTATCTGATTGGATTGTTGACAAAATTGTCCACATAAGCATTGTTCCTATGATTGATATTCCGTATAATTTCCATCCTTGTATATTTATTAAATAGCCAAGAGATACGTAAAGTATTGCACCGAACATTACACAAATTGGTAACAATATCAACTTGGAAGGATAGACTTCCTTTATTTTAACTATTTTGATAATCATTACTTCTTGTAGAAGTCGGGCTTTAAGATTTTTGTTTTCAATGGTGTTAAACCATGTGTTTTCGTAAGAATTACCAAATCTCCATTTTTCAAAGCTTTTACTAATTACTTTATTGACATCATCCATATTTGGAGTATTTCCTTCATTATATGCTTTGCGAATAGAAGAAACGGCAGAAGAAACAACAACCTCCCATTGTCTTTCAAATTCATTTTTGAATGTACTCATTTTCATTGTTTTATTGATGCGACCACAGGCATAGTATTAATATGATTTATTATATACTATGCCATAAAGTCGCATTAAGGTTTATTCTATTTACATCACTTTTAGTTGTTCTAATGAAAGAGTTTTTCCGTCATATACAATTGAATATGATTTTTTAATAATTTCATATAGATGCTCTATGATGTAATCGCATCGTTTCTTCTCTTGCTCGACATCAACACGTTTGCCAGCAATCTCAGATAGGAAATCCAACAATGACTTTTCTATAGATTTTAATTCATCAAATAATGGCTTGCAATTTTTTGTTTTCAGTGCATCCATTTGAGACTCTAAAATATAATCATTTTCATTTCTTTTGTCATTGAGCATGGATATTAGCTCCTTTTGAAGAACCTCCTTTGCGTTATTAATAAAATTGAGTTTTGCCTTTTGCTTGTTTTTTAAAAACTGCCAAACTTCAATAGCGATTACAATTGGAATGCCAAATCCTCCTGTTACATATATGATAGTCCCTTGCCATAGAGCATTAAAAACAGATTTTTTAAAGAACTCCATCCACTGAGATTTCCCTTGCGACATTCCCCTCGCAGCTTCGCTAAAATCGCCAAAATATAAAGAGATGATATTTTGAACAAAATTGGGATTGCTTACTTGAATAGCTGCATCAAGAGGATTGTCTACTTGACCTCGAATTTTATTTATTGCCTCAGTAATTTCTGAGATATTTTGGCCTGTTTCTTTCTCAAAGTTTTTAATATAATCTTTAATTCTATTTTGTTCTCTCGAAATATATGAGTTAATCTTTATTGCAAAATGTTCGGCTACAGCATTTGAGAATGGTTTTAATAAATTGGCGGCCTTTTCAGCTCGTTCGTCTTTTGACTTAAATATATTAATATTAGTTCCGATTAATTTCAGATATTGAACGATGTCAAAATTGGTCTCTTCACCAATTTGAATTGCATCATCCTCCCACGTTTGCAAAACATCATCAAAGCATCCATCAATAATGTTCTTCATATCTCGTTGAATCGTTACAGTGGCGATATCGTAATTTTTTTGCACAATAGATATTTTAGCTCGTTGTTTCTGCAATTCGCTTTCTATTTTATCTTGTTCCGGAAGTCTTCCATTAATGTAGTCTTCTCTAATTTTAATTTCATTATCAGCCACTATCTTTGCTTCTTTATAAACACTTGATAATTTCGAGAATGCTGATGAATACTCTGCTTTGCATTTCTCGTCTGTTGTTAGAAAGACCTCTAGCTCTTTTTCAAAACTATAAAATTCATTAGATAATTTTTCACCTTTCAGTTTTGCATTTAAAGTGTTAAGTGCACTCAAATAAAAAACCCTGCGGCTATACAAATTCTCATCTATTACTCCATCTTTGTCGTGAAAAATATCTCCCACAGATAACTTGATTGTTTCTTTAACATCATCTATCTCATGCTGTTGTACAAAATCCATTTTATTTACAAGAATAAACACGTTATTATATCCCTTCTTGTAAAAGTTCTTCTCTAGATATTCTCTTTCATCAACATCGAATTGGCTAAGAGCAGATACAACATATATTATTGCCTTTGCTTCTTGAAATGAAGTTAGTGTAGTACGTGTGTCATTCGAGTTATTCTTTAATCCGGGACTGTCAATAATTTGTACTCCATTGTCCATTAAACTATTTTTAATATTAAGGATAGTATGATCTATTGAAGCAAATCTCTTTACACTTTTTGTCTCTTTATATTCTCTGTCATCAGCAAGTGTATAATAGAATTCTCTCTTAAAATCAACTATAGATATGTTCTTTTTTTCTTGTTGGGTTATATTCACTTCAGATATATTACCAGCTTCAGAACAAGATACAGTAGTATTCCTTTTATATATGATGTCTGCGGTGTTCTCAGGCACTCCATTTCTAATATATGATAAAACCGCTGTACATGGCTTTATTGACTCAGGCAACAATTCTTGCCCTAAAATGGCATTGATCATTTTACTTTTCCCGGCACTAAAAACCCCCATTACTAGTATTTTAAAAATGCCTTCATTTAAGGATTTTGCCACATCATCACATATATTCTTTTCTTTAATCATATTTAATCCAAGGATTATACCATCTTTATTTTGAGTTTTTTCCCCAATTAAAGAAGATACTTCATTAAAAGCTATTTCTAAAGCTTTTGTTTTTTCTACATTGTAAGCCATGATAAATTATTTTTATGATTTAAACGTTGGGATAATTTGTTCTTCTACTTCATTTAAATAAGACAATATTTCTGTCGAATTCTCTAGCTTATTTCTTTGGTTAATAAGCAAATCAAATAATTCTTTTAGTACATTATTATACATTATTTCTGTTTGCTCTTTCATCTTAGAGACTATCATATCAAATTGTAAGGTCGCCTGTTTGGCAACCTGTTCTTTTAAATTATCAGACATTCTAGATACAGCCTGTTCAAGCTGGTCTTTCCTGTCTGAATGAATAGAATCTTTAAATAGTTTTTTGATTAATTGTGAACCGCCTAAAGTTAGTAGACCTGCTATTGGATTAAAAATAAATAAAACAACAGAACCAATATTCAAACACTTTGTTAGCTCTTCTACACCTGTCTTTTTTGACTTCTCAATTATAAATGATTTTGGGTCATATTTTTGAGATAAATATTCAGCAATTATTGATTGAGAATGTGAATCTAACTGTCCAACAATTTCAAGTAAATCGTTATTGATAATAGATTCAATTTGTGTAGCTTCTTCAAGAACTTTGTCTCTTAACCAAGGATTTTGATTTTCCATGAATTTACTCCAAACAAAATCCATATACTTGTTTAAATATTTTGAATCTTCATCAATCTTTTCTGAGACATCAATGTCTCTGCAAACTGATTTTATAAATTCTGCATTGAATTCATCTATTCTTCTAAAATACAAATTCAGCGCATATTCCTTGAAATATGACTCAATTTTTCTATTGATTTTGGTAAGACTAGATGTTACGATTTCATTATTATTAGTCAATAAATTAATGCTCTTATCAATATTCCCAATATTCCCCTTTAATGAATCCTTATAATCAGGCAAAATACTTAGTAATTCTGCTATTGAAAATGAAATAAGGTCTTCTTTTGTTTTTTTCCTTAATTGTAAAGTGTCTTTATCAATACCTTGAAGTCGATTAACAAAAGAGCTATTGTTATAGGTTGTAAGTAAATATTCAATTTTAGCTTTATCTTCAACAAAAATATGAACATAATCTTTGATTTCATTAAATTCTTTTTCATCTAAAAATTCGATATTGCCAATAATAAAAGATAATCTATCATATGAAAAAACTTTTGATAGTAAATTATTGAAAAAATCTTTCTCTTTAGCATTAAATGCCTGCAGACCATCCAATAAATAAAATGCATAATCTGACCCTGTTAACTTTGAAACCCAGTCATAGTATGTTACATCTGAAAAATCCTTTACATACAAAAAATTTAAAATGATATTATCGTATTTTAGGTTATTTTGATTTATGAATCCATTTGCTATTTGAGTTTGGCCAGTTGTGTTTTTATTTGACAGAGATTTTATAAAATTATTCTCAGTTACAAGTATAGTTTCATTATCAATTGTCAGCTTATATTGTGGTGAAACACTATTATAAATTTGAAGATCACAATTATTTAATCTGAATGAGTCATTACATTCAAGACCAATTGTTTGTTTCAAAAAGTTTTTTGCAATATGACTATGTGTTGTTATAATTATAATTTCAATTTTTTCACCTAAGTT
Source organism: Paludibacter jiangxiensis (assembly GCA_945870155.1). GTDB lineage: Bacteria > Bacteroidota > Bacteroidia > Bacteroidales > Paludibacteraceae > Paludibacter > Paludibacter jiangxiensis_A. Next base: position 22,800 of record CAMBSB010000032.1, read on the forward strand.
CCTTTGACCTTGTTCTATAACACCATTCAACTCGATTAAAGAATTAATATCTAATTTTGAATATATCTGGCTTAGTTGTTCTAACTTATGTTTCTCTTCTGATTTCATATCGCTTAGATTACTTTAATTAAATTGTTGACTAAATCATTTAATGCCTCGTCACTATAAAGATTTATATTGGATGGTATTGGCTTATTAGTGACCCGATAGTATAGTTCCGATTTGGAAAAATACTCCAAGGATTTTAGTCTCTTAGGGATAAGCGGATGTGACATTAGGTATTCGTTAATTGCTCCTACTTTATGTTCTTCAAGTGAAGTCATACTTTTATCTATGTATGCATCGATATCAATAAGATGAGTGTCACTGAATCCTCCAACCAATCTCAGAAGTGCTCTCTGTGAAATATCAAGATTACCATCGCAACAAATAAATCCTGCTCTATCAGCTGAAATCTCAGAATAACGACTCCATCCATTAAGTGGGAGCATTACAGTGTTTGCCAAAATTGGTCCAATAACCGGCAAATAGGATCCAATTTGACCAATATACTGACCTATAGAATGATAAACAACATGTTCCAGTGCAATATGACCACATTCATGACCAATTATAAATTTTAATTGATCTTCTGGCAATAAGGCTTGTGCCAAATCGCTGATTACAATAAATGAAAATTCATTAGTGCCAGTTGCCATTGCATTAATCCCAGACATTTCAGTTGAAATCACAGCTTGAGGTATTGTAATTCCCAAATTATCACAACAACTTTGTAAACTATTGTATATCTTCGGATAGTTATATGGATTTACTGATAACCCCGTCGACAACATGATTCCTGATTGTTGTGAAACAAACACTTCTACTAGTTTATTTATGGCAGTTTTTACTGGCAGAGCCTCAAGTGCGCTAATTACTTTTCCATCTATTTTATGAGCAAAAGCTAATCGTTGAGAATATAAATTAACTTTCGTTTTTTCATCCTCAATAAACTCATTTAAGGATAGATAATTTTTATTTTGAAATTCAAATGACATAATATTATGCTTTAGTTAAATATTCCTTGAAATTATTTTATCGTAGTATTTCTCTTTCTCCCAATTCAGCAGCTCAGCAGCTCTCATTACTGTCCACGGATGTGTTGAATCCATCACTGAAACAATTTTTATTAGTTTATTAAAACCATCATAATCTAATCTTTTAAATGTAGTAGCCTGCTCAATGAAAGTATCATGTACAATTTGATTATAATACTTAACGGGAGTACCAGCAATTTTCATCATGGCACCAATGGCTGCATTTAAATCCTGACAGCAAAGTAACCCCGCTCTGTCAGCAGTAAATTCTGACATCCTATACCAATACATTAAAGCAAACTGAATGGGTCTTGTTAATAATTTTCCAATACCAAGAGTAAAATCACCAATCAATTCAGCTATTTCATTGTATCCCTGCGCTAACATATGATAAAGCATATGTTTACTCTTAATATGACCTATTTCATGTCCTAACACAAAAAGCAGTTCGTTTTCACTACATAAATCAATAGCACCAGAGTTCAATACAATAAAAGGTTTTTCAGCACCGGTTGTAAACCCGTTAATATCATATCCCCATTGTAAATACAAATCAGGTATTTCGTTCAAATCAAGGATTGAACATGCCAATAACAACATTTTATAAATATCAGGAAAATTCCTTTTATCAACCCTAAGATTACTTCCCGTATACTGTATGGTGTAGTATCGTTCAATAGTATGTTTTACTATTAGCTTTGAAATCTTCTCTGATGCTGGATTATTTTCTAATGTTTCAAGCGCTTTCCTGTCAAAAGGATGTTCGTAATCCTTATGATTTAATCCTCTCAGTATTTTACTACTCTCAATCATACATTTTCTTTAACTAGAAGTTCAATTCTTTTATTTAAATCATTATCGATATTTAGTAGATGTATGTTTGTCCATATTTCTGTCTTTTTCAGACCCAAATTCATAAAATTCATAAAAGTATCCAATGCCTCAACTCTTTTTGTAGTCATAGGATGTTTATTTCCTATTTCAAAATAATTTTGTTTTATATCATTTTTATGGTTATCAATATATTTGCGACTATAATCATCCCAATTACTAATACTTTCAAAATCAAAACTAATATCCGCTCCAATTAACATCCTTTTTCCAGTTTCTAAATCTCTGCAACATATCAACCCGGCGCGGTCGGCTGTTATTTCTGAACACCTATGCCAATAATTGATAGGTACTTCAATCAAATCAGAAACCATACTACTTAATACAGGAGAGCTAATCTTTGAACTTTCCAATGTTCCATATATAGTATGTACACTCAGGTTGTTTTGTATAATATGTCCACACTCATGGCCTATCAGAAAAAGTAATTCCTGTTCGTTTAACCACACAGTTGCTCCCCTACTCAAAGCTATAAAGGAAAAATGATCTGAGCCCAATGTTAATGCATTGATTCCATGCAGTTCGTTAGTGATAATTAAATTGGGTATTTCATTCAAATTTAATCTGTCGCTACAGGTTTTAAGAATGTGATATACAAAAGGGTGTGATTTAGATTTAATCTTTATTCCACCTGAATATAGTGCTTCAATTTTATCAGCATATTGTTTTTCAACTACTTTGTTTAAAACTGTCCGTAAATAGCTATTATTTAATAATTCAACAAATGACCCTTCCATAGGGTGTGAAAACGAACATTCATACTTTGGTAAAGTTTTCATTTCTCCGATTTTTGTAATTAAACCAGTGGCAGATTTATAAATTCCAGTATCAGAAAACTTTACCATTTTGTTTTATTGTTTTTTTAATTCCTGTGATAAATTCTCAAGCCTTGCCCATATTGCCTCCGGATTCCTTTTCTTCAACTTTTCATGTTGTTTGTTTTCTTTCCCGGTAAGAGGTGCAAATGCAGCTGCTGAATAAATTATGTCATTTATTTTATATGTATTATTTCCTTCAGCAGAACTTAGATTAAAAGTCGGCTTTTGATCTTCATCATCCAGTAACATGGCATTAGTTTGTATTAGAATACTTTCAATTTCATCCGGGTTCTTCATTAAGTAGACCAAAACAAGTTTTCGTTCTTCAGCTGTCACCTTGTTTTCAATATACTTAGTTATCAATTCATCGGATATTTTCTGGTTATCGCTCATGTTGTTTTATGGTTTTTAATTTCCAAGTAAATTTTTGATTTCTTTGATTGCCCTAGACCTAAGCGTATATACATAATCTTTAGATATTTTTTCATCTCTGTTTTCTATCTTATTACCATCTTTTTTTTCCTGTTTATGAATAATTTTTCTTTTAGTCAATTCCGTTGCAATCTCTTCATCGCTATATCCTTCGAGGTATAAGCTCATTACAATTTTGTAACTTTCCGGTTTAAGCCGATTAATAGCATCATAAATCTCTAACAATTGCATTCTTTTTTCCACAGAATTAACATTTTCGGGCTGTTCAATTGGTGTTACATCTATATTGATTGTTTTTTCTGAAAAACCTATCAAATTTTTCCGTTTTTCGAGAATTAAATTTCGCCCGATTCTACATATATAGCTCTTTAATGATGATTCTCCCTTAAAATCTCTTACCGACTTCCAATTGTTTTTTTGCAAATTGATAAATAGCTCACTAATTAAATCATGCAATAATTCGTCATTCCCGTAATAATAATTGGTATAGTACTTAAGCTGATTCCAGCATTTATTATACAATAAATAGGATATAGCTTCTTCATTTCCATTGTCTACAATTAATGATATTAATTCTTTATCGTTATAATTTTTGTAAGTATCTAATAAGTTCATATGTTTAGTAATAAAGAAATAATATCCAAAATCTAAAAAAAATCAATATGTTGTATATAATATAAATTTTATAAATCTTTACGGTTATTTTAAACCAATAGCCCCATTTACTGAGGCTATTGTCATTCAATTGTTTATGGCACTATGGCCGTTACCATTCCGCTCCAGGGGCCTACTTTGCCGTTGCGGTTAACCCAGCGGCTGTAGGCATACACTGTTTTACCACGTTGCTCCGGTGTGAAAATTACCGCTTCGTGAGAGCGGGTAATATTGGCACGGTCGGGGCATTCGGCTGGTGTAACAGGTACAGGAGCATCAATTTTATGTACAATTTCGCAAAATGCCACGTTTGCCGGTTTTGAATGCGAGGCTGGTGTGGCTGAGTCGGAGAAAACCACGTGTAAAATGGAAATCTCTTCGGCTGTTAGCGATACCACCGGTGTGGTGGTGGGTGCAGGGGCGGATGTTCCTCCTCCTGTGCTTGTACGATGCACATGCAACATATCTTTCCCTTCGGCCGGAATGTCGTCGTTGTTCAGAATGTCATGATCATACAAATCAATAAGCGCAGCTCCATAGGGTAGCCAAGCAGCATCGCGTGCCGCCGTTGCAGCAGGGCTTTGGGTGCTCGGATTGTTAGTTACAGCATACTTCAATTCATAATCGGCACGCAGTGGTGCGATTTTAGTCAACCTGTCGGTAGAAATTTTCCACAGACTGGCATTAGTTGTACACGCTTCAACGGCATTGCGTTGAAAATCGAAACGGGCTGATGGGCTCGTTGGGATACTGTAAGTTTCCTTGCTCATAACGGGAAATTAACTTAAGTGAATAATTGGGTTTCGAAAATACATATTTAAAAAGAACGAGTCTTAGAAAATAATCAAACTCCTGTATTATTGACTTATAAAATGCGCTTAGGGCGGCTTAGACTAAGTGCATTTAAGTGTAAACAAGTATCAATGGATAGATTAACGGCACTTTTCACTTTAAAACTACAGTTTTTTGGTGATGCATTCGTCGCACTTGGTGACGCATTCGTCTCAGTTGGTGACAAAGTATGGGCAGTTTGTGATAAACTAGCGGCATTTTATGATAAAACGGTGGTAGTTTGTAACAAACTAAGGGTACTCCCTCACACAATACCACTGATTTGTGAAAAGCTAAGGGCATTTTATGATTAATCAGTGGTAGTTTACAATAAAATGTCGGTAGTTCGTAACGCAACAGTCGTAGTTTTTCATTAAACTTTAGCTTATTAATATCCATTGGTTTCAGTAGGTGTAGCGCTCTACAATTACCATAATACACAACAAAAATAAACGACAAATTTTATATAAACAAATGTAATTTTTCACAAATAGGTGCTAATTGCAGAAAACAGGACATAAGTTGCAAAATTAGTGTCTATGTGGTTGAAAATAGTGAATGAAAAAATGGGGAGGAGGGGAAGTTTTTATAATGTATGTAAGTACAAAAAGATGAGTTATGGGCTGTGTATTATGTGTTAAATTAAGTAATTTATAAGACACCAGATGAAATAAACATATACAAACAAGTGGAACATGAAAGCATCCTACCCTTACTTTTATTGTTTGATGTGTAAAAAAATGCTAAGCTTGTAATTAAAATCAAACCAGACAGGTTTCCAAAAACCTGTCTGGTTTAATGCATTAAAATGAAATTATCTGCTTTATAATTTACTTCAAATACACGTTTCTCAGCAAATCAATTTTAGTTTTGTACAATGTTAAGACCAAATCTTAGGGCTTCCACTGTTTCACAGTGTGTACAATTTGCTAGAGCATACATTGTCGGGGAACGACAAGATGAGCGTGTGCGTAAAACCAGCTAAATGCAAGTCAGCCAATTCATAACAGGATCAGCCAGCCAATAAACATAGAGCTTTTATAGGTTCTCGCTCATTTATTATTCTTGTTTCTCTAAGTCGTAAAAGGAGATGTTATTCTTCCTTACTCGTTTTTCGTATTCATTATCGAATTATTTAATAATCACTTTGTCTGAATAATTATTAATACGGATCAAATATATTCCTTTTAATAAAGGTATTTTCGTTTGATTACTCATAATGGTTTGTTCTATTATCTTTTTTCCTAACACATTGTAAATTTCAACTTTACTACCTTCTTTTACATGCTCAATATTAAGTTTTCCGTTTTCCGTTCTTAATTTAATATCGCTTTGTAAAATAGGCTGAATGGAAGTTGTCATTTCAATGATATTACCAAAATCTTTCCACTTATTTGCATTTTGATAAGCTGTTTTAGAACCAACAGGTACATATAGGCTACAATTGTTTGTATTTGAGTTATAAAATACGGCAGAAGATATACTTATATCAATTGGAGAAGCTGAAAACACATAAACCGCCGACAACTTTTTGGATCCTGAAAATGATTGGTTTCCTATAGTTTGGACAGATAATGGTATGCTAATACTTTTTAAACTATCACAAGCCATAAATGCGTAATTACCAATAGACCTAACAGTTGATGGTATTGTTACTGAAGTTATATTCCCGCACTCATTGAATGTGCTATTTTCAATAGTCAACAATGTTGTAGGAAGTTTTAAATCACCAGAAAGACTATGACAATTCCAAAATGCAAATTCACCAATTGTAGTCACTGCATCTGGAATAGATATGCTGCCAGTAAATCCTTTACAATTGTAAAAAGCGTATTTTCCAATAGCAGTAACGGAGCTTGGTATAGATAAATTACCCGAGAAATTAGTACAGTTATAAAAAACTCCTTGTCCAATATTACTTAAAGATTCAGATAAGAATAAATTGCCATTTAAAGCCGAGCAGTTGTTAAATGCGTAATTTCCTAATGATGAAACTGAGTTTGGAATACATAAAGTCCCTATTAAACTGGAACAGTTTTCAAAGGCATAATTACCTATCGAGATTAATCCATCTGGCAATTTAATAGAACTAATTTTACTACAATTATCAAATGCATAATCGCCTATATTGGTCAAAGATGAAGGTAAATCTAACGAAGTAAGTTCGCTACACCCATAAAAAGCAGATTTACTAATTGTTGTTACAGATGGTGGAATATTTATGGTGATTAAGCCGTTACATCCATAAAATGCGACAGCACCAATTGAAGTCAAGTTTGTTGGCAAGATAACGGTTGCTAAAGTTGTTTTCCCTTTACCTGTATTATAATTGTAAAATGCTCTTTGAGGAATAGTCATTGCGTTGTAAGTTGTGCTCGCGGAAGAATAAGTTCCCTCTGTTCCTTCATAAGCTGCCACATTCGCTCCGCTTAAATCTAAAATTGCTAACATACTTAAACTATCACGTATAAATTTAAAATCGCGTGCATCGATTGTTCCAATTATCCTAAGGCTTGTAATGGTAGTTTTATCAACTTGGTTAAAGCTGTCAAGTAAACTTCCAGGAGTGTTTGCGTTAACATTGTGTATAATTGAATCTTGAAATACTTGAGTAATTTTAGTAATAGTACCATCAGTACTAATTATTTTCACAATGGCTGACCGAATTGATTTTGAAAGATTTTCTTGTGCTGCCAAAATAAAAGATCCATTACCAGAACCAGTTGCCGGGTTCACAGACAACCAACTTTTATCTACAGAAACAATCCAGTTTGTATTCGAGATTATATCACATTTTGTTTTACAGCTTGTACTTGGTATTCGAATAGTGTCTGTCTTAATCGTATCGACATCGAATTTTTTGACGGTTATTCTTCCATTATATTGATAAAATGCAACATAAGGAGTATTCTGTTCACTAATCGCTAATTCAAGACATGGGTACGCCGAACCACTTCCTCCAAATAGAGATATAGGGTTACCTATAGCTTTCCAATTGTTATCTTCATATTTTTGCATAACAACACTATTTTCTAAATGAAATAAAATACTAGGTAAACCATTTTTATCAATTGACATTGAAAGATTAGCAGTAATAAGATTATTTAATATTTTTGTCCAACCCGAGCCATTAAATTTAATTATATTGTATCCATCTTCTAAATATACAATATATATTATTCCTGAATTATTTATAGTCATAGTAGGGTTAGAAATTTCATTACTTGAAAAACGTGTTACTAACTCCCAATTACTGTTGTAATATTTCATTACTGTTAATATATCTGTCGTTGAACTATCTTTCTGACATAATACATAGGGAACATCTTTATTGTCAAAAGCTATTGAATAAACATGACTATAAGTAAAGCCCTCAGGACCTACTAATTCCCAGTTGGTTCCATTGAATTTTTTCACAGTAGTTTTACTGTTATATGTTCCAGGCACTTGACCATAATACGCTACATACGGTGTATTCTTTTTATCTATGGCTAAAGAAGGTGTTAATGAAATGCCATAAGACATACTCTTATTTCCAATAACTTCCCAATTACTACCATTAAATTTTTGCACTGTTGCATAACGGTCTCCATCCAAATATAGAACATAAGGTATTCCATTATTATCGATTGAAATAGAGCTGGAACTTGGTCTTTCGCCTGAAAATCCCCTATCACCTAATGTAACCCAATTAGTACCATTATATTTTTTCACTGTTGTTCCAATATAATTACTATCACAATATGCCACGTATGGTACACTGTTTTTGTCTAAAGCTATTGAGGGATATGAAATAAACTTTGGTGTGAAGCTTTCATTTCCAACACTTATCCACTTCTGACACAAAACAGATTGTATTGTAACAAAAAAAATCAAAACGATTATAAAAACGACTACTTTTTTCATTGTTTTATTATATTTTTAAAATTAAAGTATTCCGATTAATTGATCTATTTGTATCTTTTTCCAGCACAAATTGGACACGTTTTATGATAATGATTTTCAAAACCGCCACACATAGCACAAGGTGTTTCTTTGTAAGAATGACCTAATCCAAATTCGGCAGGGTATTCTTTTCTCGGATTTTGGCCTGTTCCATGACAAAATGAACAGACTTGCTTTTGTTTAGTTATTGACGGTTTTGATGTCGTTATATTTGTTGAAGTCGTTGATTTGTAATTTGATGAATTACTATAATTTATTGAATTACTATATGCATTATTTAAACTGTTAGATACTATGCTTGCTAACTTACTTATAGCATTAAGGGTTCCCATCAATCTAGCACTTTTTATTGCTTTGCTTGCATCACTGTAGGTAGGGTCTATTGTTAGTGCTTGATTGAAATAATTTATAGTATCTACATAAAGTTCATTATTGTAGTAACAGTACCCAATAAGATAATATGGATATGGTTTAGTATTATCCAATGAAATACTTCTTCAATAAGACACAACTTGTTTGAATGTAGAAAAATTTATAATTCCTGCAAAAAGACTCCAATGTATAAATTTATTTTATTCTGTAAATTCAATTACATAACCTGAGGCTGTAATTGTCTTTTTCATAAAGATTGGAAAAACAAATGAATAATGAGCATCATAGGTTATATTTGCAATAGTCTTAGCACCACCTTTTAAATTTGCATTATCAAACATTTTACTTTTTGCATTTTCAAGTACAGAGGTATTTGATAAACCTCCTATTCCGAATATATAAGTGTTCGATGATTTACCTGATACCTTATCAAGTATTTTGAAATTCTTTTTTGAGAGCTCTACTGTAGTTAATGTTGTAGTTCCATTTCCAACCACCGATGCACTTATACCACAACTTGTAAAAAGAATTGCAGAAAAAAATAGAATTAATAAAGTCTTTGTTTTCATTTTTTTTGAATTATTATTTTTGCCTACTCTTAAGCTTTTCGGCAACCGCTTATATAAAATCTTAAATCAAACTTTAGTTTAACTGATTTTAATTTTAAAATTACAACGCTTTGTCGATTGTGCTGATTTTATTTCCAAATGGATTAATTTATGATGAACTTAGTGTGTTATAATAATTTACCTTTTTTGTTCTTTATCAATTATTTCTAACATCGATTTTGCTGATATCGTAAAAACATCATCAAGTCCTGAGTTAGCAGCTTTTGTGTACCATTTTCTTGCCTCATTTTTGTTGATTTCAAAACCTTTTCCAAAATAATAAAAACTAGCTAAACAACATTGTGATCTATTATCATCTAATTCTGCACCTTTTCTATACCATTTCTCAGCCTCTACATAATTTTTATTTACTCCATTGCCATTTTCGTACATGCTTCCAATATATCCTAAAGCAATTGGATTGTTCTGTTCAGCAGCTTTTATATACCATTTCATAGCGTCTGAGTAGTTTTTATTAACTACTTCTCCTTTTTCGTAATATTTACCTAGATTACTTTGAGCCATCGCATTTCCTTGTAATGCAGCCTGAGTCATCCATTTTACCGAAAGTTGATTACTTTGCTTTACACCACGACCATTTAAATACATATCTGCAATAATTAATTGTGCCTTATCGAACCCTAATTCAGCTGCATTTATAAAATATTTTGCCGCTTCAGGAAAATTTCCTGTTTGGTAATATTCAACGCCTTTGTTAAAAATTTGAATTGTTTGGGCAGACTGTGCAAACAAAGAATTCTGAATAAAAATTGCAAAAACTACTGTAATAAAATATGTTTTATTCATATTGTTTCGAGATAAAATTGTTAATTTTTAAATATCGTTTAATGTTAATCTATATAGTTTGTTTACTGAATATATATGAGTTTCCATTCTCTCCTAATCTATCATCCATTACATAATTTTTTCAAATTTTATATCACCCTCATTGTTTCTATCAAGTTTTTTAAATAACTTCTGGTAACATTTAAATTGGCAGCAGTATTGGTTTGTACTGTCAACACGCATACATTCAAATCAATTTTTGATAAATAATTCAGGTTGATTATACATTGCTGGTTGATGCGGATATAGGAATTGGAATATTCGAGTATGGAAAGCGCTGTTGTGTTGCTTTTCAGGATAATACAACTAAGATTAGTAAGCACGGCAACCCAGTGTTTTTTGGCTTTTGAATACTCAAAATACAATATCTGGTTGCTGCGTATCAACTGAAAACCATTGGCTGAAGGCACTATATAGGTTTCATGGCGTTCGAAATAGCGTGAAAGTCCTTTGTGCGCAACTTTCAGTATCTTTAGTATTTCGGTATTTTGCATTTTATCCTGATTTATCTCGGCACTGTCTTCGAAATTTGGATGATCCGATTCGTAAATTTTAAATTTGGAGAGTTGATCGGGCTGTGGTTGTGAGTCTGTTGGATATTGTTTTGGAACAATTTCCAAGCATTGTGAAGTGGATAAAGGCACTACAATTTTATAGTTTTTTGTACTCATATTTTACATTCTTAACGTTGACAAAGTTAATGAATGCGTATGCTGAGACCAAATGTTAAATTGGCAAAATGGTTGGTTTTTGTCAAATTCGGTACATAAATGACAAAAATAGATACTATGTTGTAGAAAATAGCGATTAAAAAAAATAATGAGTTGCCCCCTAGCCCCCTAAAGGGGGGATTAGACAGGTGCATTGAAGAGTAGTTGTTGTGTTGTTTTAAAAGAGTTTGAGGTTTGAGAGTTTGAAAATTTGAAAGTTTGAGGTTTGAGGTTTGAGGTTTGGTTTGTAAATCAACAATTCTTTTCAATCTTCATTTCTAAATTTTCTTTCCTTTGCCTTATTATCTTTGTTCTTTGCTCTTTGCTCTTTCATCTTTACTCTTTGTTCTTTGCTCTATTTCTCAAATTAACTCAAATTTTTTTTGCAATGAACTGATATAAGTTCGTGAAATCTTAAGTTCTATTTTGTCATAAGGCTCTATCATTATGCATTTGTCAAATTCTATATACGATAGATATTCAAAGTTAATCATGCAGTTTTGATTTATTCTCACAAACGAAGGCGAATATTTTTCTATATCATCTGCTGTTGTTCCATTTTTTAAAGTAAGGTGAGTTGTATCGTTCAAAAATGCTTTCCATCTACGTGCTGATTTGTCATATTGAAAACAAACTACTTTTTCGACTTTTAGCACCTGATATCCCTTGGAAGTACTAGCAAGCAAGGTGTGATTATTGTTAATCTTTCCCAACAAGGAAGACATAAATAATTCCGGTTGAGTAACCGAGGCTTTTTGTTTTAAAAACCGTTTTATAATTTCGTCAAACTCCGCTTCGACATAAGGCTTCAATAGAAAATCGAAAGCCGAATTGCGCAATGCATCCAATAAATAATTGTTGAAAGCGGTGTGAAATACCACCTGCATATTCCATGTAATACGATATTCGAGTTGATTAAGCATTTCAAAACCCGTCTGTTCGGGCATTTCCACATCCAAAAACAACAAATCGGGCTGATGAACCATAATAGCTTCAATACCTTCATTCGCATTTTTTGCGATGGCAAATATATGCATCTCGGGATATTTTTTCAGGGATTTAATAATATTGTCGACACAATAAGTCTCATCATCAACTATAACTACTTTATAAACCTTTCCCTTCATATTTTTTTAATGGTTTAATTTATTAAATCACAAATCAAAATTAAATTTTTCTGGTATAATAATTTCAACATGCGTACCTGTATTAAAAACACTTTTATTGTTCGAAATATTCAATTTTATTTTATTCTGATTATTGCGGTTCAAAATTTGAATGGTACTATAAATCACATTCAGTCCGGTTTTTGTTCCACTCGTATTCGATTTGCTGTTAAGGTAATATCCTTTCCCATTATCAATAACTTCAATACATAAAAAATCTGCTTTTTTGTAAACATTTATATGTAATAATTTTTCGCCTTCTTTGTTTCGCAATGCATGTTTAATGGCATTCTCTACAGGTATTTGAATTATCATTGCAGGCACTTGCCATTCGTCTACATTCAGGTTTTCGTCAATTTGCCAATCCAGTTTAAACAAGTCGCCCAATCCGGATTTTTCAATTTCGATATAGGACAATACAAAATCCAACTCATCCTGCAATGCTACAGCAACATGTTCGGTCATTTCCAGACTTTTACGCAGGAGTTTTACCAATTCTATCAATTCTGCATTTTTCTGTTTGTCTGCTTCATTGCTCATTTGCCTATTTAAAACATTAAAAACAAAATGGGGCGAAATACGATTTCGGATATTTTGTAATCTTATTTTCGAGATGCTTTCCAAATGCTTAAATTGGAGTAAATCTCTTCTGCGTTTGTAAATTAAATAAACAGAGATAGCTATTAAAATGGCACACAATGCAAGAAATATCCAAAACAAGTTAGTTGTTTTTAACTCCTTTAATTCTTTGTTTTTTGAGTGGATTGCATATTCCTTGTTTATTAATAAAGTATCCTGACTATACCGGGCATCAATTTCGGCAATAGCATTTTTTACCTGAACCGAACGGATAGAATCGTTTAGTTGAATATATTTTGATTGATACCGGAAGGCATTTTTATAATCATTGGCTTTGGTATAAAAATCTTGCAAAGCTTTATATCTTAAACCTAAAATTTCGGGTTCAACTCCATTATAGATTGGATGTTTTGTGAGCATCTTTTGAGCCAAAATCAAGTTCTTTTCTTTAAATGCTAAATTGACTTTAACTGTAGCAATGTAAAATAGCAAGGTAGTATTGTTTGAAAGTTCAAAGAATTTATAACTTGCGTCGAGGCAATATTTTGCGGAGTCTAATAGATTGAGATTGTAATAAATATCACCCAAATTAGCATTGCATAAATTGATATAATAATCAATTTTAGTGGGTGTAACGAGTGCTTTTGCTTTCAAAAACCAGGGTAAAGCCCGGGCGAATTCTTCTTTGTAATAATAGTAATTACCTCTGTTGTTACAATAAACGAATTTTTCGCTCAAGGTTCTGTTTTCAAAAAGTTTTTCGGCTTTTTTGTAATATATATCCGACAACTCAAAGTTGCGTAAACCCATGAAGTAAGCTTGTCCCAAACCAAAATAAATTGGGAATTTACTCTCTTCTTTCATTTTTAAAGAATCGGATATTGATAAGGCTTGGCGATAAAAAGCGATCCCGTCAACATATTTACTTTGTCGGATATAAACATCTGCAATATTGATGCAAATATCTGTCATTTTCAATGGCTCTCGTAATTTTTTAACGCAACTCAGCGACTTTTGAAAGTTTATTAAGGCAGTATCCAGTATATTATTTTGCATATAGTATAAGCCAAGTGAGTTATATGCTGAGGTAAGATAAATATTCGACTTGTTTATATCCTTAATTTTTTCACCATATACCTTGAGTATCATTGACATGGGTTTAATGGTATCAAACTCACCTACAGTAAAATAATATCGTATCTTGTTATCATACAACTGATAAAACTGATCACTATCTTTGACATAACTTTCAGCCATTTTGATAGTTTTAAAAGAATGTTCAGGGTTGATGGCAGTTGAATCTTCAATTACTAATATCAATGAGTCGAACTGAGTTATTTGATTCGATTCCCCAGTGTGTTTTTGACATGATACGAATAGAATGCCAACCAGAAATACAATCGATATTTTATTTAAGCCTACCATAAGCTGATTATTTTCTTTGATTTAAACATATTAAACTACATTTCAACACAAATAATTACATTTTGCAAATATAATAATATTATTTTAAAATTAAGCATTCAAATATTATATTTCTAAAGAAAGAGAAAACTTATAAAGAAATGAATCTCTAACTCTCATTATTGAAGTCATTAAATCTTCGCATAGATTTATAGTTACATCATCTTATCACCACATCACCACATCATCATATCATCAAATCATCACATCACCACATCACCACATCAAAAAATTTGTACATCCCACGCAAATTATTTACTTTTGCTTTGAAATCAATTATAGGGATTAATTAACTAATAGTAAATTATACAAATGGCAGCATTTAAAAGGATTTTACTCAAACTCAGTGGTGAATCGCTAATGGGCGAGAAACAATATGGCATAGATGAAAAACGACTTGGCGAGTATGCCGAACAGATTGCCGAAATTTCGGCTATGGGTGTGCAAGTAGGCATAGTGATTGGTGGTGGTAATATTTTTCGCGGCTTGAGTGGTGCTTCAAAAGGTTTTGACCGGGTACAAGGCGATCAAATGGGTATGTTGGCTACTGTTATCAATAGTTTAGCCTTAAATTCGGCTCTACAAGCTTCAGGAGTTAAGTCGCGCGTGCTAACTGCCATTCGCATGGAGCCTATAGGTGAGTTTTATTCCAAACAAAAAGCAGTACAAGCACTCGAAAATGGCGAAGTGGTTATCCTTTCGGGTGGAACAGGAAATCCTTTTTTTACTACCGATACCGGTTCTTCGCTTCGTGCAATAGAGATTGAAGCTGATGTTATGTTGAAAGGTACGCGGGTTGATGGAATTTACACCGCTGATCCTGAAAAAGATAAAACTGCAACAAAATTTGCTGAAATTACTTACGATGAAATTTACAATCGGAATCTTAAAGTGATGGACTTAACCGCTACCACCATGTGCAAGGAGAATAATATGCCAATTTATGTTTTCGATATGGATACACCCGGCAACCTGAAAAAGGTAATGAGTGGCGAAAAAATTGGGACTTTGGTTAGAAATTAAAAATATATCTGCCCCCAAACCCCCTGAAGGGGGCTTTAAGACAGGGTCTCTTCTATTTTAGAATATATTAATAAAACAGGAAATTTTTTCTGAAGCCCCCTTTGGGGGTTGGGGGGTCAAAACATAAAATGTATCATTTAATATTTTCAATTACTTATAAATCTTATTTCGTTTTATTCTCTTAGAAGTCTATAAATTTAAAAAGAATTAAGCATTTGTTCGCAAAATTAAAACCTTACGATTATGGATAAAAGAGATGCAATAGATATTGCACACAAATATGCATTAGCTATTAGAGGAAAGTATGATTGTGAGCAAATTTTTTTATTTGGATCTTATGCCAAAGGAAATTTTAATAAGGATAGTGATATAGATATTGCTGTTGTTTTAAATGACTTTGAAAATATTTTAGATATTCAATTTGAGTTAATGAAAATTAGAAGAAGTATTGATAGTAGAATTGAACCGCATCCTTTTAGATTAAAAGATTTTGAACTCTCTAATCCGGTTGTAAGCGAGATTATTAAATACGGTAGAATTATCGATTAAAAAATTCAAACATAAAATTATTGTATATTATGCAAGACGTAAAACCAATTTTAACAGATGCTGAAGATAGCATGGAAGCTACTCTTTTGTTTTTAGATGAAGCCTTGGCACATATTCGCGCAGGAAAAGCCAATACGCGTATTTTAGATGGAATAAAAATAGATTATTACGGTTCGCATGTGCCAATTTCGACTGTTGCCACGGTTACAACTCCCGATGCCAAAACTATCAGCATTCAACCTTGGGAAAAAGGTTTGATTGGAGCAATAGAAAAGGCAATTATGAATTCGGATGTTGGTATAACTCCTATGAATAATGGCGAAGTGATTCGTTTGGGAATTCCACCATTAACCGAAGAAAGACGTAAACAACTGGCTAAACTGGTGCGACACGAAGGTGAAGAAGCGAAAATTTCGGTTCGCAACGCACGGCGTGAAGCCATAGACCATTTCAAAAAAATGGTAAAAGACGGTTTGCCTGAGGATGCCGAAAAAGATGCCGAAGCTAGCATACAAAAAATTCACGACAAGTACATCAAAAAAATTGATGATATGCTTGCTGCCAAAGAAAAAGAAATAATGACTGTTTAAATCTTATTGTATAATACCTGTTTTCCGCAAAATCATTGTATGACTTATTGATATTCATAAATTTACGATTTTAGCATAAATTTAGTCATGCTATGATTATCAGGTAATTACAAATTTATTGCGAACTTAAGGAAATAGAAAAAATCAGTCATTCCTCATATTGAAAATGACTGATTTTATACTATTTATTTATCTCTAAATTGATGATTCTTAAAAAAATTCTGCTCCTGCTTTTATTATTTTTATCTATCATCTCTTTTGGTCAAAAGTCAGATTCTATTCTTTCGCGCAAGAGTTTGTTTCTGATTCCTAATGCCTCTTATCAACAAGAAACAAGTGTTGCTTTTGGTCTGGCCTTGGGTTATTATTTTAAAAGTAATCAAATTAACAGGATAAGTTCTATTTCGGGAAGTGCAACTTATACCGTTTTAAATCAATTTATATTCAACATTACGCCAAAATTGTTTTTTGGAGATAAAAAATGGTATTTATATACAAATTTGAATTACAGAAATTTTCCCGATTATTATTATGGTATTTCGGCCAATAGTACAAATTTAAAGCAAGCTTATAC
>CAMBSB010000033.1 GCA_945870155.1 Paludibacter jiangxiensis
ATCCTTTTTCTATTTTCTGGTTTAAAGAAAAAGATTTTAGAAAAGGCGGTTTGTTAGAATTAAACATGGGGAAAGATCCTGATAAATCGTGGGGAACAAAATAGATTTTTACTGTAAAAGTCTATTTATAAGAAACATAGTATTAATTAAACTTTAAATTTATAAATCTAATGAAATCAATCACAGTTCTCCTGCTGGCTTTAATGGCTGGTGTTGTTTATTCGCAAAGTACAGATAATAAGCTGGTTGTTAACTGCGATTTGGGCGAAACAAAAATTAGCAAACATGTATACGGGCATTTTTCCGAACATTTGGGTAGGTGTATTTACGAAGGAATTTGGGTAGGCGAAAATTCTTCTATTCCCAATACACGAGGCATACGCAACGATGTGGTGAAAGCTCTGAAAGAAATTAGTGTACCTAATATGCGTTGGCCAGGAGGATGTTTTGCCGATACCTATCATTGGAAAGATGGGATTGGACCACGAGAAAATCGAAAAAAAATTGTGAATATTCATTGGGGAGGGGTTACCGAAGATAATGGTTTTGGAACACATGAATTTCTGGACTTTTGCGAACAGGTAGGATGCGAGCCTGTAATTTGTGGAAATGTGGGTAGTGGCACGGTTCAGGAATTTTCAGAATGGGTGGAATATATCAATTCTTCGGCCGAATCGCCCATGACCGACTTGCGCAAGAAAAACGGCAGGGAAAAACCCTGGAATGTGAAATTTTGGGCAGTAGGTAACGAAAACTGGGGCTGTGGTGGAAATATGACCCCCGAACAATATGCTGATGATATGCGTCAGTATTCAACCTATATATACAATTATTCAAGGGATTTTCAGAACTATAAAATTGCCTGTGGACCAAATAGTGCTGATTATAATTGGATGGAGGTCTTGATGAAAAATCCATTGAATCAACGGATGTTCAGCGGCATTTCCATTCACCAGTATTTTGTTGGCAATACCTGGGGGAAAAAAGGTTCTGCTACTCAGTTTGGAGAACCCGAGTGGTACAATAACCTGGCCAACTGCAATTGGGTGGCAGATTTACTCGACAAACACATTACTGTGATGGATAAATACGACCCGGAACGAAAAAAAGGATTAATCTTCGACGAATGGGGCAACTGGTTTGAGCAGGAGCCCGGTTCAACCCCCGGATTTCTATACCAACAAAATACGCTGCGAGATGCAGTAGCTGCCGGAATGGTACTCAATATTTTTAATAATAGGGCCGAACGTATCAAAATGGCAAATATTGCTCAGGTTATCAACGTTCTACAATCAATGATTTTGACAAAGAATGAAAAAATTGTACTTACCCCAACCTATTATGTGTTCAAAATGTACAAAGTTCATCACGATGCAACTTTGCTTCCGCTTAATCTCACCTGCAACGAAATAAAATTTAATCCCATTACGAATCATACAAAATTACCATACTTGTCGGCATCGGCTTCGAAAGATGCTAATGGGTTGATACATATAACTATTACCAATAATAGTGCTGCCGAAAAACAAAATCTGTCGATTGATTTACGTGGATTCTTGAAGCAACTTACGACGGTAAGAGCTGAAATTATTACAGCTGAAAAAATCAACGATTTCAACGATTTTGATCAGACTGAAAAAGTCAATATCAAAGAGTTTAAAGCCATTAAAGCCAAATCAAATTCCGTTATGATAGAAATTCCATCAAAGAGTGTTGTCATGTTGGAATTAAAATAATATCGATTTAGCAAAGATTCATTATTTAACTCAGGTCTTTTGAATAGAAAAAGATATTATTTAATACAAAAATTAAAATCAATAATTAAAAAATAATACGTATGCTACTTCTTCTTTCGTTTCAGAAATTAAAACCGATTCTTCGGAGTTTATTGTTTATCCTATTTTTTATTATTCCTCAAGCTGGTCAGGGACAATATATCGGGCAATTTAACAACGAATTAAAACAATCCTATAAAATAAATGCTAAAGCCTCGAGTTTTGCCCTCAACGATGTAAAACTGCTCGATAGCCCGTTTTTGGAGAATATGAAGCGAAACGGTGCCTGGTTGCTTCGTGTTGACATCAACCGACTAATGCACAGTTGGAGAATAAATGCCGGCATAGGCTCTAAAGCTGAAGCTTTTGGTAATTGGGAGGCACTCGATTGCGAATTACGTGGACATACAGCCGGACACGTTCTGTCCGGGTTAGCTTTGATGTACAACGTTACCCAAAACCATGCTTACAAAGCAAAAGGCGATAGTATAGTGAAAATAATGGCTCAATGCCAGCAAGTTCTGAATCAAAATGGTTACCTGAGTGCTTTCCCGCAGCATTTTATTGACAGATGTATAGCCGGCCAGGGAGTTTGGGCACCCTGGTACACCTTACACAAGGTTTTTGCCGGATTAACCGATATGTATTTGTACGCAGGCAACAAGCATGCTTTGGAAGTAGTAACCAATATGAGCAAGTGGGCTTATCAGAAGTTAAAACCATTATCGACAAACCAATTGGCAGTTATGCTTAAAACCGAATGGGGTGGAATGAACGAATCGGCTTACAACTTGTATGCTATTACCGGTAATCCGCAAGACCTGGAACTGGCCGGATTTTTTCACGAATACCGCATTATGGATAATCTGGCAGCCGAAAAGGATAAACTCGCTTCGCTGCATGCGAATACACAAATTCCGAAAATTACCGGCGAAGCAAGGGGATATGAACTAACCGGAAACGAGAAACAATTGAAAATTTGTGACTTTTTCTGGAATACGGTAATCGAAAACCACACCTATTGCATTGGTGGAAACAGTGATGCGGAACATTTTTTCGAAGTTGAAAAATGGAGAGAACATATTTTCAATCCACGCACTGCCGAAACCTGTAATACCTATAATATGCTAAAACTAACAAGGCATTTGTTCACCTGGACAGCCAATGTAAAGTATGCTGATTATTACGAACAGGCTCTTTACAACCATATTTTAGCTACCCAAGACCCCGAAACCGGAATGGCATCATATTTTATGCCCCTAAAACCAGGATTGTTTAAAGTATATAGCTCCGAAACAAATAGTTTTTGGTGTTGTGTGGGAACAGGCTTCGAAAGTCATGCAAAATATGCTGAAGCCATTTATTATCACAACGAAAAGGGATTGTTTGTTAATCTATTTATTCCTTCAGAATTGAACTGGAGCGATAAGAATGTGAAAATTATTCAGCAAACAAACTATCCCGAAGAACCTTCTACCACACTTACCATACAAACCGCTAAGCCTGTTAAAATGCCTTTGTATGTTCGCTATCCGGCGTGGGCTACTAAAGGAGTCAAGGTGAAAATTAATGGAAAGGCTTTCAGAACCATTGAAAAACCGGGTAGCTTTATTACAATTGAACGTACCTGGAAATCAGGGGATAGAATTGAGATTGTATACCCAATGGAATTGAGACTTGTTTCGGCACCACATACTTCCGGAATAGCTGCCATAGCTTATGGCCCTATAATTTTGTCGGGTAAAATGGGTACAGCGGGAGTTGAAAAGCCAGCTCCTTATGCCGTCAGAGATCAAAACGAATACAATAATTACCCTATTCCAGAAGATGTTGTAAGTTCTTTAAAAACAAATGGAAAACCTGTTGCCGAATGGTTGATTCCTGTGGCAGGAAAACCGCTTGAATTTGTTACCAAAGCAGGAATTGCACCCCGTGAAGTTACACTTATACCCTATTACAAGATGCATGGCGAACGATATGTGTTATACTGGACTTTGAAATAAGGAATAAAAGCAGGAATAATATTTGCCGATTTTGACAATCACAAAGCATTTAAAAAACGCCAAAATTTACCCGAAAAAATAATTTTATATGCATTCGTTTTCCGCGTACAAAATCATACTTGTTGTTGTTTTAAATTGTTGTTTTACAATTTATTCCAGTGTTCGAGCTCAAATATTGGAACAAAAAATGATTGACGATGCCATGCGAATCCCGCTGATTTTTAATACTTGTGGTCCGGATATTAATACCGAATTGTGGACTAAAGAGGTTATTGGTAAAGACAAAGCTCTGTTTTTATTGTCATTGTCGGCTTATCTTAATCCTGAATTGACGAATTCAGAAGGTAAATTAGTTCGTAACCGGGTAGTTGCCCATTTGCGAAATATAATTTCACTCGATTCTGCAGGCAGAAGTCTCGAACCATCAGGTCGTGGCGATTTAGCAGGTTGGAAAGATGTTGGACAAGCGTTTGCGCTCGTTTTTACAAAGCGAACTCCCAAAATTTGGAAACAATTCAGCAAAGCTGAGAAATTGAAGTTCGATTGGATAATGCGTGCTTTTGCCATTACGGGTAACTATCACGCCAATATTAAAAACTGGCCAAGTCGCTGTACGTATCAAACCTATGGAATAGGTAAAACCTGGAATCCAAACCATAACGATGGGAATGTAGCACTTATGATAGCCGCCTACTATTACTTTGGTGGAGCAAATGAAGTGAATAAAATACTAAATGAGTTTAACTACAATCATTATCTTTCTACATTCCGGAAACTCAGGTTCTACAATATTGTAGAGACATGGTCGGCAGCAAGTACAAAAAAATATCCCGAAGGGAAGGATGAAGAGTTTATGAAAAACCTCCTCGAAAATCCTCAGAGTACGGTTCAGAATGATAAAGGTGGCGGACGTGTGTATGGTGCCCGAATGCCTTTTGTATTTGGAGCACCTCCAAAAGCTACTCAGGAAGTACCATACAATCCCATTCAGCTTTACAAATCTATTGCAACATGGATGTTTCCACATTTAGTTACAAATGCTTCGCGTACCGGTGTGGCTTTTACAATGAATGGAGCTTCGTCGCCTATGTTAGGAAAACTGGGTATGTGCAGAGAGTTTCAGGTTTTGGATGGTTTTATCCCCAATGTGAATGAGCGTAGCGACGCTCGATATGCATGGTGGGGGTGGATGATGCATGTGCCTATAGTAGCTTCAATGATGGCTTTGGGTGACTGGCCTCAAAATGGTGAAATGTCAGATACCGAAAGCCGCATGTATGTTGGTAGTGAAGATTTGATGTTTAAACTTCGGAATGGTTATCATAGCTTTTCGCTAAAAAAACATAATGAGTATTTCGACTCCATGTTTGCCGGTCAGGGCTATTGGTTTGTGGTTGGTATTTGGAACGGTTTTATTAAAAAACGAATGCACATAAATCCCGATAGTTTAAAAACCGAAACCGACTTAGAAGCAAAAAAGACACAAGTGCTGGAGTTTTTGCATATTACATCCGGAAAAAAGACACTTTCCGGTCAGCACAACGAGCGTTTCGATACCTTACATCCGTTTGGGAGAACCGATTCTATTTACAAATTAACGGGGAAATATCCGGCGTTATTTGGTATTGATTTCAGTTACGATTATCGTACAAAAGCGCGTTGGCAAATGATTTACGAAGCCGAGAAGCAGTGGAATAAGGGGGCATTGATTAATATAATGTGGCATGCTTGTATTCCAACAATTGCCGAACCCTGCGTCCGAAAAGAGGGTATCGAAACAAAAATATCCGACATTGCTTGGAAAGAATTGATTACAGATGGTACAACCCTGAACCGGAAACTAAAATTGAGGTTTGATGAGATTTCAGTATATCTCGCCTATCTTCAATCGAAAGGAGTGGTAGTCCTTTGGCGACCTTGGCACGAAATGAATCAAAGCGTTTTTTGGTGGGGTGGGCGTCCCGGTGAAAACGGTACACGTAAACTATTTCAGCTTACGCATGACTATTTTGAAAATGTGAAAGGCTTGAAAAATCTAATCTGGGTTTGGGATGTGCAGGATTTAAGCTGGGATTTTGAGGAATACAATCCCGGAGATAAATACTGGGACGTTCTTGCATTCGATATTTATGACAAGGACAACTACACAAACCAAAAATATGAAACAATACAAAAAATTGCCGGTTCCAAACCAATAGCTGTTGGCGAATGTGCAATTTTACCCAGTCAAGAGGAAGTTACTAATCAGTCGGCATGGCTGTTTTTTATGTCCTGGGCTGATTTGGTTTTTAAGAAAAACAAGCCAGAAGAGATTCTCCGGCTTTACAATCACCCGAATGTATTGACCTTGGATGAGATGCCGTGTTGGAAATAGACTTTTAATGAAATAAAATTCGATATTATGAAGAACATCTATAAATGTGCAATGGCGACAGCCATAATCAGTTTAATGGGATTTGCGAACTTACCCGTACACGAATCTCAAGCTAAATGGAGTATAAAACAGACCAATGAATGGCAAAAAAAATATGGTTGGCTGCGAGGTTGTAACTTCATTCCAAGTACAGCCATTAATCAATTAGAAATGTGGCAATATGAAACTTTTGACACTGCAACCATCAACAAAGAACTTTCCTGGGCTAACGAGATCGGATTAAATATGATGCGTGTTTTTCTGCATCATAAAGTCTGGGAGCAAGACCCTGATGGATTTAAAAAACGTATAGAAACCTATTTAGCTATTTCAAAGAAAAATAATATTTTCACGATGTTTGTTTTTTTCGATGATTGTTGGGCTAAAACAGCGGCTATTGGCAAACAACCTGTACCCAGAGCCGGTATTCATAACTCGGGATGGTTACAAGACCCCGGACAGCGTGAAAGCTCCGATACATTGTATTTTTCAAAGCTCGAAATTTATGTAAAAGATATAATGAATAGTTTTGCTAATGACAAACGCATTATTTTGTGGGATTTGTACAACGAACCCGGCAATACATCAAAAGGTGATTCTTCGATGCACTTATTGAAAAGAGTTTTTCGGTGGGCTCGCGAAACCAAAGTCAAACAACCTATTACCGTAGGTGTGTGGTCTGACAGATACCCAAATCTCAATAAAGTTCAGTTAGAAAACTCGGATATAATATCATACCACAATTACAATAAAGAGGAAAGTCAACTTGCCCAGATTAGTTATCTAAAACACTATAACCGTCCGATTATTTGCAGCGAATATATGGCTCGCACCAAGGGAAGTTTATTCCAAACAATAATGCCACTATTGAAAAAAGAAAATGTAGGTGCAATAAACTGGGGTTTTGTGTCGGGTAAAACAAATACAATTTTTGAATGGAACGACAAGTCGCACACCGATGGATCAGAACCAACGCTTTGGTTTCACGACATTTACAGAAAAGATAAAACTGCGTTTAGCGTTGACGAAATTAACGTAATTAAAAAACTTTGTTCGGAGTAAAAGTTTAAATGCTAAAAATAATTGTATTTTTCGTCTGTCACTTAGGATTTATAATATAAATTCAGTATTTTCAAATTTGTTATTTATTTGGTAATTTTAATTGCTGTATGTGGATGAACATCACTGGTGTTATTGTAAATTCCGTAACATTATGAAAGATGTTTCCAATGCATAGAACAGTAACTCTAAGTGTCTGAATGTAGTATTGATTTGTTCTTTATTGATAGTATATTGTGTAATTTGAGTTTAATTGTGTAAATTACACTTATGGTGGCAGCATTGATATTTGTCTTGTGTATTTATACAAATTTACATAAGTTTTGAGCAAAATAATACTAACTTAAGTAAATGGATACAAATATCTTTGTAGTTGTGAATGTGTTTTTCTTTTTATGTAATCTACGGATTAGCATATTACATATATATCCACTTGAAATGAACTTTCAGAAATCTTAAAATTTAATAAATTATGAGTAAAAGTTTCAAACTTAATTCCATTGCCGACAAAACTAAACTTCTTCGATTTGTTCTAGTTTTGTCTCTCATTTTTAATTTTTTACTTCCACATGTCTTTGCTGCTGAACCAAAGATTACCGTCATCGGAACGGTTACCGATGCTTCGAATGGAGAACCATATCCTGGTGTTAACGTAATTATTGAAGGTACTTCAATCGGTACAATTACCGATATCAATGGGAAGTATACGATCAATGTTCCTTCAAAACAATCTGTATTGTTGTTTACTGCCATAGGCTTTCAAAAAGAGAAAAGGCAAGTAAATAACCAGACAATTATCAATTTAAGTTTATCTGCCGATGTGCAAACACTTGATGAGGTAGTGGTAGTAGCTTATGGTTCACAAAAGAAAGAGACATTAACAGGGGCCATTGCTAATGTAAAATCAGCAGAGTTGTTACGAGCACCTGTCTCAAATTTAACCAACTCATTGGTTGGGCGTATGAGCGGTATAACTGCTATACAGCGTACTGGCGAACCAGGGGGGGATGCTGCTCAACTTTATGTACGTGGTGTTTCAACCTTTGGTGGGAGTGCAGCGCCTTTAGTGCTTGTTGATGGTATTGAGCGTAGCTACGGCGATGTGGATGTTAATGAAGTTGAAACCATTTCAGTTTTGAAAGATGCTTCAGCAACAGCTGTGTTTGGTGTACGTGGAGCAAATGGAGTGGTTATAATCACTACAAAACGAGGACAGGAAGGTAAACCAAAGGTTTCGTTAACAACAAACTTCGGATACCAAAATCCTATTAATCTTCCAAAATTATTAAATGCTTATGATTATGCTACTTTGCGCAATGAAGCTGCAAAAAATGTAGCCGCTACACCTGTGTTTAGCGCATACGATATCGAAAGATATTTAAAACATGATGATCCTGTTTTTCATCCGGATATAGATTGGATGGAAGAAAGTTTCCGTAAATATACGCCACAAAATCAACATAACCTTAATGTAAGTGGTGGCACTAAAAATGCACGTTATTTTGTTTCAATGGGCTTATTGGACCAGGATGGGATATTTAAGGTTGGAAATTTCACAAACGATATCTCGCCAAACCCTTACTATAAACGTTACAACATACGTGGTAATTTGGATTTCGATTTAACAAAAAACTTCTCACTTTCGATAAACAACTCCATTTCGATTGCAAAATCAAATTATGCTGGAAGTGGTTCGGGGGCACTTCTTGGACAAATTTTAGGAACTAGTCCATTGAGTGGTAATGTTTCGTACAATGGTGCAATTGTTCGTGAAACTGAATTTGCCAAAGATTTTTCAATAACAAATCCACCTTTGTATCAACTATATGTTAATGGCTATAACCAACATTATGAAAGCAATTTTAAAATGGATGTTTCGGGTGTTTATAAATTGGATGATTTAATAAAAGGACTTCGTGTGCGCGGAAAATTTGCTTATGACAATTACTATAAAATGTCGACTTCGAGAAGCAAAAACCCATATATGGTTACACTCAGAAGAAATCCAAATGCTAAAACTTTCAATGATTCAATCGTTCCTATTGTTGTGGTCGATCGTTTCGAAGGCCCTGTTACGGCTGGAGCTGATACATACTCTAAAAATCGCAGAATGTATGGCGAATTAGCTCTTGAATATTCAACCAAAATCGAAGAACACTCGATATCAGCGCTAGCACTTGGAACAGCAGAGAGATTATATAATGGTTCCGATGGACAATTGCCTTTTAACTATATGGGGTTAGTGGGTCGCGTAACTTATAATTATAAAAATAAATACCTGGCAGATGTAAATGCTGGTTATAATGGTTCGGAAAACTTTTATAAGAACAAGCAATTCGGATTCTTTCCATCATTTTCGTTAGGATATGTGTTAACCGAGGAATCATTTATTCCTAAAAACGAATACCTGACTCATCTTAAGATACGTGGTTCTTATGGTCTCGTAGGTAATGATAAAGCTTATTCTGATAGAAATTTAGGGCGTTTTTTATTTAGCGATGGATTTACAGGTGGGGGTAGCTACTACTTTGGAACAACACCTACAACATTAGCTACTCAAGCAAGTATAAGGGAAAATACTTTAGGAAACCGTGATGTTACTTGGGAAACAGCTTTAAAGCAAAATATAGGTTTCGATTTACATTTGTTTAAAGAAAAATTGTCGTTATCAGCTGATTTATTTTCTGAAAAACGCGATAATATTCTATGGAGTCTGAATATCCCTATTTCGTTTGGTAAACCTTCGTTGGTAAATAAATATAATATAGGAAAAGCCTCGAATTATGGTTATGAGTTTGAGTTATCATTTAACGATAGGCTAAATGCTATAAAAGGATTAAATTATTGGTTAAAAGCAAATTATTCGTTTTCTGAAAATAAAATTATTTACATGGACGAATCGCCACAAATTTACGATTATCAATATCGTACAGGTAACAGAATTGGTCAACCATTCGGTCTCCAGGCACTTGGTTTCTATAATACTCCAGAGGAATGTGCTGATCCTAACCGACCAAAATCAATTTGGGAGCCACCTACAGGAGTGGTACCTGGAAATATTAAATACAAAGACCAAAATGGCGATGGTATTATAAATACTTATGATGAGGTGGCTATCGGTTATCCGAACGTTCCACTTGTTGTATATGGTTTTTCTGGCGGATTTGAGTGGAAGGGTTTCGAAATTTCGGTATTGTTTCAGGGAACTGGTATGGTTTCGACCTATTTAATTGGCGATGCTCAAATACCATTTGGTGCAGGAAAGAAATCGGCCATGGAAAGCGTAAAAGAACGCTGGACACCAGAACGCTATGCAGCCGGCGAACCAATCACCTTCCCACGTTTAATTCCTGGCGCAAGTAACACGGCTGACAATGACTACATTAACTCATCGTTCTGGCAAAAAGATGCTTCGTATTTACGTTTGAAGAATGCCGAAGTTGCTTACAATTTTAGTTCTAAACTACTCAAACCTCTGCAAATTAAATCGCTTAGATTATTTGTTAACGGACAAAACTTATTTACTTGGTCTAAAGTTAAAAACTTTGACCCTGAAATTGCTGCAAACTCTGGTGGTGGTATTTACCCAATGGTGCGTGTGTTCAACGTGGGTGCAAATATCTCTTTCTAACTTTCAATAATAACAAATAAAATTTAATAATATGAAGTTTTTAAAATTAACAGGAGTCTTTGTAATCGGATTATCGATGATAATTTCCACATCATGTGTGTCCGATTTTTTGGAACAACCATTAGATTCAGTTATTACAGTCGACTCTGTATTTAATAATCCCGATAATGCTATGAAAGCATTCTATCAGGTATATTCTACTTGCGTTGTTAATGGTTTAATTAATGGGTATACTACAGGTGATTGGAACGATTCAGGCTGTAGAGATGCAATGTTATCTAATGTATGCGATGAAGGTACAATGATAGGTAATAATGCACCAAAAAAATACACCAATGGCACTTGGAATGCTACTAACCAGGATGAATTTGATATTTATAGAGTCATGGCTGGTATTCGCAATGCTGTATTATATGTCGAAAATATTGACAAAACACCTTATGCAAAAACTGCCACAGTAGACTGGACTGAACAATACAAAAATCAATGTGTGGCCGAAGTAAAAATTTTAAGGGCATTAATGTATTTCGAAATGGTAAAACGCTATGGCGGTGTACCGCTGATGACTAAATTGCCCAAAATTGTTATCGCAAAAGAGGGTGATAAAAATATCGCAAAAGTTGATATGGATGGGACTCGACGAAGTTTGAAAAGTACATTTGATTATATAATTAAAGATTGTGAGGAAGCAATTCCTTACCTTTCAAACTCATTTAGTGCAGCTGAAAGTGGACGTATATCTAAAGGCGCTGGTTTAGCATTAAAAGCTCGTACATTACTTTACATGGCAAGTCCCTTATTTAACACAGACACTCCTTATTTGCCTTTTGACGGAGCTGACAGTTTAATTTGTCTGGGTAATTACGACCAAAATCGCTGGCAATTGGCTGCTGATGCTAACAGAGAACTGCTTGAATGGGCAAGTGCCTTTGATTATAAACTATTGTCAGATCCAGCTCTCGGACCGGGCGAAAGTTACAACTATGCTACTGGTTTACAATTAGATGTAAGAAATAAAGAAACAATTTTAATGGATCGCTCCCATACACGTCTAACGGCCGGATGTATGATGGCACGTATGCTTTGCCCGATATGGTACAGTTGGGGTAACTGTGCTCAATCAGTAAATATTGATTATATTCAGAAAATGTATTACAATGCTACCACCGATCAGCCAACAACACTTGCAGCCGAAGGAAAGTTAACCGAGTTTATCACTAAAATGAAAGCTGCCGACCCTCGTTTAGAAGCCGTTGCTTGGTTCCCTGGCTCTGCTTATTCTAAAAATGGCACATGGACTGCTGCAGGTGGAGGAGAAGTTGGTAAAATGTATCTTCGCGTAGGTGGATATAACGGAACATTAACTAATGTTGGAAATGGTGGAACTGGAGTTGGTATGGGTGAACCTGCTGGTCCATATTTCAAGAAATTCATCAACCTGACCAACGCAACCACAGCTGTTACTGAGTGTTGGTGGCCAATATTCCGATTAGCAGAGTTTTATTTGAATTATGCCGAGGCATTAAACGAGGTGAACCCTACACATCCAGATATTATTACGAATTTGAATATTATACGTAAAAGAGCTGGATTGCAGGATTTAAAATTGGGTAATCCGGTCTATGATCAATGTTTTGGAAACAAAGATAAAATGCGATCCTACATTCAGCGCGAAAGAGCTATCGAATTGTATGGTGAAGAACATCGACCATTCGATGTACGTCGTTGGAAAATTGCAAGTCAACCCGGTGTAATGGGTGGCGATTTTAATAAAATAGTATTTTATGAGAATAGCACTACCAAATATTGGGATGCATCTGCTAAACGCTATAACAATACTGACTTAGTTTCGTATAAAATTGAAAAATACGAAACCCGCGTATGGAAAGATAATATGTATTTGTACCCATTCCCTCAAGGTGAAGTAAATAAAGGTTTTATTAAACAAAATCCGGGTTGGTAAATTTTCTTAACTACTCAACTAATACGAAAATATATGAAACGTAAAAAATATATAAAAATGCAGATTAAAATTGCCTATAGTTTAATTGTAGCATTAACAGTTTCAAATCTGACTTTTGCTCAAAAGAAAGATTCAGTAACAAATGTTCAAAAAAGCTTTTTAAAAGAACTTATTCCTACTGCTTATGGTGGAAAAGTTAGCAGGGCAGAATATACTGGTTCATTGTCAACTGTAAGTTCTGAACAAATGCTTAGAGTAAATACCCCAAGCCTCCAAAACACTTTTATCGGACAGTTGGCTGGTTTATATAGCAAACAAAATGCAGGTGCTCCAGGAAATAATGATAATCCTACCATGTATATTCATGGGAAACAAACTTTTGGCGACAATGGGTTTATGATTTTAGTTGATGGATTTGAAAGTGTGTCATCCAACTTAAATGTAAACGAAATTGAGTCTGTTACAGTCCTCAAAGATGCGGCATCATTAGCTCTTTATGGGCTTGATGGTGCAAACGGGGTTATTCTTATAACCACCAAAAGAGGTATAAATAGTCCCAAAAGCATTATTAATTTTAATGCTCGCTATGGTATACAATCAGCTACAGTTTTACCTGATTATCTGACAAATGGTGATTATGCCGAACTGTATAATGTGGCCATGAAAAGCGATGGGAAGGATATTTCTGCCGGTTATTTCAGCTCTGATAATATTGTGAAATACTTTAAGGAACAAACGTATCCTGAATTGTATCCGGATGTGAACTGGCAAAATGAAATACTTAAAAATAATGCATTTTCGCAGGATTATAGCATTTCTTTTAAAGGAGGTAATTCAAGTGTTAAGTATTTTGTACAAACCGGATTAGCTAATTATACCGGTATTTATGGCAACACAGATCCTAAAGGCAAAACTAGTTCAAACTATAACTTACGCCGAATCAATATTCGTACAAATGTAGAAGCTGATATTACCAAAAATATCAGAGCAGAAATTTCTATACGTGGTACTATCGATGACAAAAAATATCCAAATGTTTCCGAAAATGATATATGGAAAGCTATGGGAGTATTCTTACCATATCCCGTAAAAGTAAGTTCAACAGGATTGTGGAGTGGTAAGCAGGGTTATTTGGAAAATCCTGTTGCAGCTATTCAACATAAAGGATACGACTCGAACAATGCACGCACTATTGATGCAAATGTAAAACTGATTACCAAACTCGACTTTATTACTACGGGTCTTAAAGCTTATGGTCAGATAAATTTCAGCAATGGATATTTTTCTTATTTTAACAAAAATCGCGGATTAGGATATCATCAATTAACTCCACGACCCGATTTACAACTTGATCCTACCAGTCCTTTGCCTTTCGATTTAACATTCCTTGGGACAGCAGATAAAAATTATTCCTATTCACAGGCAACTGGTACGCAGTGGAATAGATCGACTTTTATTTCAGGACTTGAGTACGAAAGATATTTTGGTGAAAGTAAAATTTACGCATCGGCAAACTACCTGCAGGATAAATATGAACTTGATGGACCAACTACTCCGTATGCGCGTCAACGTTTGATGGGTCGTTTAAGATATGGTCTACAAGATAAATATATAGCCGAATTTGGTTGGGCTTATAGTGGATCTGAGTCATTTCCCAAAGGAAAACGATTTGGTTTCTTCCCAACAATTTCGTCTGCATGGGTTGTAAGTAACGAGGAATTTATGCGTAATTCAAGTGTAATTGATTTACTTAAAATCAGAGCATCATATGGATTGCTCGGAAATGATAATCTCGGTAACAACCGTTGGATTTACACACAATATTATGTGGGTGCCGGTAATTACTATATTGGAAATAACTTAGCCGCAGTTGCAACCATGAGTAAAGAGGGCGCTATAGCTAACCCTTTTGTAACATGGGAAAAATCGAAAAAAGCAAATGTTGGTGTTGATATGATCCTTTTTGATAAGTTAAGTGTTGCTATTGATGCATTTAACGAGAATCGTACCGATATTTTTGTTTCACCAACGAACTTAGTGCCAGCTATTATGGGTGCCAGTTTTACAAACTTAAATCGCGGTAGTGCGCAAAGTTACGGATTTGACTCAGAACTGAAGTTCAGCGATAAAATTGGTACTTTTGGATATTATGTAGGTGGAAACTTCTCGTGGAACGAAAATAAAATTATTGAAATGGAGGAACTACCTCGCACCGAAGAATACCTGAATGCTAAAGGTCGGCCTATCGGTCAGCCATTTATTCTGGAGGCTGTAGGTTTCTTTAAAGATGCTGCAGATATTAAAGACAGTCCTATTCAGCAATTTGGCGAAGTAAAACCTGGCGATATCAAATATAAAGATCAAAATGATGATGGGTTTGTTAACGATGATGACCGTAAACCTATTGGATATCCTGTTTATCCAAAAATTACCTATGGAATAAGTGCTGGTTTAAGTTTTGTTGGATTCGACTGTAATGTGTTCTTAGAAGGTACGGCCCAACGTTCAGTTTCCTTGCTCGATAATGCGAGTATACAACCATTTATTAATGGAGGAGTAAAACCTACTCAATGGGTAAAAGATAACTACTGGACTCCTGAAAGAGGTGATGATGCAAAATTCCCCAGACTCACAACCTTGTCGAACGATAATAATTACAGAGCATCTACATTATGGCAACGAGACGGCTCTTTTATCAGACTTAAGGTTGTTGAACTTGGTTATACATTACCCGAAAATTTGACTAAAATGGTGAAAATTGATAATCTTCGACTTTTTGTAAGTGGAAATAATCTCTTTACTTTTCATAAAATCAACGAAATCAATATTGATCCTGAAATCATGAACCGGTATGTGTATCCGGCGATGAAAAGTATAAATTTTGGTATTACAACCCAATTTTAAAAATTTAAAACTAAGATAAATTGAATATGAAAACGATAAAATTAGTTATTTTGGCCTCATTTGCAGCCTTGTTTTTTAGTTGCGATGACTTTTTGGATGTTCGAATGGAGTTTAATACAACCGAAGAAATGTTTTTTGGTCAGGGCGTGAACAATTTCAGAGCATTAGGGATGGGCTCTTATTCGTATCTTCGGGGCTTTAACGATTATGGCGGTGGAATGTTGGCTACTGCCTGCGATGAAGCTGATTATGCAAAACCTGCCAATATTCAGCGATTCAATACAGGTGCTTGGGGTCCATTCACAAACCCAAATGATGTATTCGGACATTACTATGCCGGTATTAGGCACGTCAATCTTTTTCTCGAAAAATCAAAAGGTTTCGAAACTAAAATATTAATGGATACGGTAACTCAAAAACCAACATGGATAAAAGATTGTGACGATATTTATCGCCTCCAAGCTGAAGCACGTTTTTTAAGAGCATATTATTTTATGGAACTCATTAAACGCTATGGGGGATTGCCAATCGTTACTACAGTTCTTACTGAAGACGAGGCTAAAAATGTAACACGTTCGAGTTTTCAGGAATGTGCACAATGGGTAGCAGATGAGTGTGATGCTGTATATCCTGAACTTGCTGATACCTGGCTTAATTATGGTATTCCTACCGGTCAAACTAGAGGAAGAGGCGAAGCACCAGGTATTACCGATGTAACTCGATTAGGACGTATAGAAAAGGTTGCAGCCAAAGCATTAAAAATCAGGGCACTCTTGTATGCAGCCAGTCCTTTACACAACGAATCAAGTGATCCAGTTATTTGGGAAAAAGTAGCTAAAGCTGGTAACGACTTTTTTACTGATGCTAATTGTATCTGGGCTAAAACTTTGAACACGAACTATAAAGCTCTCTTTGATGGCAGCGTTGCAAACAATCTGACGCCACGAAAAGGTGCAAATTCAGGTATTATTATGACACGCTACTTCTCAAATACAGGAAGCGATTGGGAAAAACTAAACTATCCAGTAGGTTTGATAAATGGAGGTGGTGGCTGCACCTGTCCAACTCAGGATCTTGTTGATGCATTCGAAACCAAAACACAGGGATTGCCAATTAATGATCCGAATGCTCAATACAATCCAGTACTTCCATATATGAACCGTGATCCACGTTTCGATGCCATGATAGCATACAATGGTTCCAAAATGGGTAAAGAAATTACGGGTGTCGATCATATTATTCAGGCCTACGAAACTCCTTCAGGGGCTATGGGTGTGGATGCCATTGGCTCAAAATATGGTGCAACCACAACTGGTTATTATCTCAGAAAGTTCTCTATCGATAATTATGATTTAACTAAAACCAATAATAAGGCTAAAACTTGGATTTTAATGCGCTATGCCGAAGTGTTGTTGAATTATGCCGAAGCAATGAATGAAATATACGGACCTGACGCAAAAGGAACATATACCTACACTGCCCGTGAAGCCGTAAATCTTGTTCGCGCTCGTGCTGCTATGCCAGCTTTCCCGGCAGGAATGACTAAAGAGGCTTTCCGAACAAAATACAGAAACGAACGCCGTATTGAGTTAGCATTCGAGGAACAACGCTTTTTCGATGTTCGTCGATGGAAAATTGCTGAAATTACCGAGAATAAACCAATCAGAGGTGTAAAGATTATGTTGGATAATAATGTACCGACTTATAACTATTTTGATGTAGAGACGAGAGTTTTCAATGCACCTCAGATGTATTTATACCCAATACCGCAGGCCGAAGTGCTAAAAACTCCGGGTTTGACTCAAAACACAGGATGGTAAAATTTATTTTAATAATGCGAAAAGCCGACAGTTGAATTTATACTCAATAAGTCGGCTTTTTTCAGAATTCAATTGCAAATTACCCAAAGCATTCTGATATTTCAAGTTAAGAAGTCACAAACTGTATGAAAAAATATTTACTTCTTCTTATAACAACTCTTTCATTTGTTGTTCAGGCACAAACGCAAGCCGATGTTGATATTATCCGCAACCGCTGGATAGAAAAGCAGTTGGCAACTACGTTTAATAGTTCAAATGTTACTACATGGAAGAATAGTATAGTAGTTACCAACGGTAAAGGTCGATGGTCTGATATAGACTATACGGTTACAATTGATAAATTGGAAGCCTATTCTCCACTCAATCATTTATCGCGATGTGTTGAAATGTCGTTGGCTTATGCTAAAAACGTTGCCGGAAATGTGCATTACAACGACCCCGTTTTACTTGAAAAAATAAAATACGCATTAAACGACAATCTGAACAGGCCACACGATGCCATGTTTACATGGAATCACGATTGGGCTGCTACTTATTTAGTTGCGCCGAAATACTATTTGTATACACTATTGGCACTTTATGGTAAAATTACCACAACCGAATTGAATATATATTTGAATGATATTGTGGATGGTCTTGAAGTAAAAGATGGCCCTACAACTTATCAATTCACGAAACAAGGTGTTAATACCTTGTGGGTTTCCAATTGCACGGTTATGCAGGGAGCCATGCAGGGAAATATCAATCGGATAAGCAACGCCTATCTGTTTGTAATTCAACTTGTTGATATAACGCCCTTTAATGTAGAGGGGATTAAATCCGACTGGCAATGGCATCAGCATGGCGAACAGGTGTATTGTGGTGGATATGGAGCATGGTTTATTCCCGATTTTATGGCATGTCTTGAAATTACCGAAGGAACTGCATTCAAATCGATATTCAATAAAGATTTTGATAACTTTGCCAATTACGTACTGAAAGGGAAGCAATGGATGGACTACCGCCATATCTGCGACTGGGGAAGTATTGGAAGAGGAATAGCCGGAAATGGCACACCAAATGCTATCTGGGGAGTTTATTTGGATCGTATGGCAACACTCGACCCTACGCGTACTACGCAATATATGGCGTACAAAGCACACCGGGAAAACGCTGCACCTTCTGCGGTAACCGGCTGTCGTCATTTTTGGAAGAGTGATTTAATGGTTTTGCGTGGAGGAAACTACCATTTGTCGGCAAAAGTGATGAGTACACGTACCGATGGTACTGAAACAATGAACAATGAGAATCTGAAAGGTTATAATCTACCTATAGGTTCCACCAATATTATGACACATGCCAACGAATATCTGGGAATATTCCGCACTTGGGACTGGAGTCGAATACCCGGAACTACCACCGAACTTGTTACCTCCTATCCATCGCCACACACTTTCAGAGGATTCAATACGTTAGGAGGTGGTGTAGCTACTGATTCTTACGGTGCCTTGGCTTTTGCAAGTAGTTATCAATCGATATATGCCAACAAGGCCTATTTCTTCTGCGACGATGTGATGTTTTGCATGGGTACAGGAATAAACACATTTAAAACCAATAATGTGGTTACATCTGTAAATCAATGCATTTCGTATGGCAATATCAACTACAATGATGGTTCAACTAAAACATTTGGTACAGGTATCGCTGAGAACCCGAATGTCAAGTGGATATACCACGATAATGTAGGATATGTATTTCCCAGTGGAGGAAAAATTAATATTAAAAATGGTTCGCAAAGCGGTTCATATTTCGATATAAACAACTCTGCAGGTATGACTACAGTTTCCGACTGGAAAACGGTGGTTTCCAAAAATGTTTTTAGCATTTGGCTAAACCATGGAACAATGCCAATAAACGACACATACCAGTATATTGTTGCACCCAATAAAACGTTGGCTCAGACCGAAAGTTTTGCTAATAATCATGGGTTTCAGGTGGCACAAAACGACCCCAAAGCACAAGCGATAAAAAACACAAAGCTAAATCTCTATTTTGTCGTTTTCTATAGTGCAGGAACAGTAAAATTCAGCGATAACCTGGAAGTTACAGCCGATAAAGCGGCAATGGTAATGATCGCTGCGAAAGCGAATAATGTGTATGAAATATCAGTTGCTGATCCACTTTATGCTGATCAGAACACAATTAAAATTACAGTGAACAAAGTTTTAAGTGGCACCAATGTGGTAGTATCAAATAATAAGTCGACCATTACGGTTGAGATGCCCAGAACGTACAACCTGACAGGTTCAACTGTAACCAATAGCTACCAGGGAGCACCTACAGTTTTGAACAAAAATAATAGCGGCTCCTTAAAGATTTTCCCAAATCCAACTAAAGGTATAGTCAATTTTACCGGATTGTCGGGCGAAGAAACACGACTGGAGATAGTTGACTTAAACGGTAAACAGTTGTTAAAGGAAAAAGTCAGAACAAACAAAACGTTGGACGTTGGTGTGCTGAAGCGAGGTACTTACTTAATGAAACTAACAAATTCAACTCAAAAATTTTGTGAGAAGTTAGTCATTGATTAATAAAAACTATTGTTTTACCAAATGATCAAATTGTATTGAACCATTAAAAATAGAAATTATACTTCGAAAATTTATAGCATTATTTTTAATTGGAATCTTTAACTTGTTTCTAATACAAGCACAAACCTTCAAAAAGGTTCTTATTCCCACCGAAAAGCGATATTTAAGCAGTCCGGCTATCGAAGCAAAAATTGCCCGCCCTTGGTTTGCGTGGGCGAATACACTCTTCGGAGAATTTCTGATTAAAGTAGAGAAAGAATATTCAGAACTACTTTAAAGATGTAATCTGACAAAATTCCCCATGGAATTTTATCACTTTTGAAAATATTCCCCATGGAATTTTGTCAAAACACTATTTTTGATGCTTGTTTTATGTTGAATTCGCGATGAATTTCTTCCGTTTTCGATGTGCAGAAAACCACATCCAGCTGTTTCCAATTTTGTTGGACTATTCCCACGCCGGCATTTTTTACCGATAATGTCATATTGCTCCAGGGCAGCAGTATTTCGCACGGAGCATAAGCAACAAACTGAAGTGTTTGGGACGATTGGTTATAAACAACTTGTTGAACACTCGTATTTTTGAGTATTCTCAACTGACTTTTTGATTTGAGACCAGCATTAGGAATAACGATGCAGGCTAAAGATCCGTTTTTCGCAGATTTTCCGGCATCTATCCCAAGTGTAAATAGCTTATTTTGAATCATTTTGGTTGATTCAGCGCGGTTGATCTCGTTCCATGAACCCTGCCGCATTTCGGAGTTTACAACAACATTCAGATTGCCTGACTTAAAAATGTAAGCTATCGAATCGTGCCAAACTCGTTTTACTTTTGTGCTGATAAAGTTTTCAGTATGCAGTATTTTATTATTTACAAAAGTATTTCCTACCGCAAAAGTCTGATTTATTGATTGAAAAACCGGATTCGGACGCTCGAACTGCAGTCCTGAAACCAGCATAGCCATTTCGTTTTCGAAGAAAAACCACGACCGATGTGCCTGAATGCTGTCTTTGTTGTAATCGTAAGTAAAACATCCTGTTTTGCCATTACTCACACCCAATACAAAGTTCGTATTGCCCTGAGCACCTTTAGTCCAGTCGTACACAGGCAAAGGTTGACCCGTTTGTTCGCAAAGTGAGCCGGGTATTTTCTCCCAATCCCACAAGGGGAAAATGCCCTCATATTCATTACCACGTCGCACAATAAACTGCGTACCGCGTCCTAAATGATAGCCTTTCAGATTTTCCAGATTACCGGTCTCGGTGCTTACAATGTCCTTCGAAACAGCTTTAACTGTCATCATAAAATGTCCACCCTGTTGCACCATAAAGTCGATGCGCGGAAAATAGCGATTGCCTTTCAATACATTTAGCCCCCTAATTAACTCCCATTGGTCGTTGACCGTTGGTTCCCCCACAGGGGACTTTGTGAGTTGCGAAACAAAATCAGACAATTCATGGCTGCGTTGCCCGTCAATTTTGGACATTAGTCCGGCTGCCATCGCAATTGTTTTCGTTTTACTGTCAGGACGAGAAATTTCGCGCCCCATAGCTGTGTATTCGAGCGTGTTTCGGTACGAACACCAACGCTGACCATCCAATAAATAGGCCGAAATCAGGTTTGTTTTTTCGGTGCTCAAAGCATATTTTGTACCGTGTGCCACGTACAGAATTTGTGCTGCACTCAGGCTGAAAGCCTTGCCGTAACCAAAAGCATAGCTTTGTGCGCCATGCTGATAAAAACTGAAATCGGGTTGAATGCCTTCGGCTTTGGTAATGATTATTTCGTTGGCAGCTGCTGCAAAAGCACGTTTCAGACCGGCATCGTTGCCCACCAAAGCCGAAGCATATACATGGTTAAATGCTTCCCAAAGTAGATTTTGTCCAGTGGCAGGACCCCAGTAATAATACATATCAGGGCGAACGGCTAAGTTTATTTGTGGGAGTATTTTTTGCAATCGTTCGGCTCCCATCTCTTCCTGCATCAAAATAAACACTTTTCCCATTTCGAATGGAACTCCTATCAGTTCCCACCAGGCATTTTTGGGTTTTGTTTTGTTTGCAAGCCAATAATCTACACCTTCAACTATTTTATTTTTAAGAATTCCTGAATGATAGAAATTCGATGTTGAATCAGTGTATGCAATTGCCAACGAAGTAAGTCGTTGCCAATGAACTCCCCATTGCCATTTGGCAGCCGAATTATCGGCATAATTAAGGTCGGAAAACTTGCCGTCGGCTAGTTGAAGTTCGAGTTTCTCAGCATTCACAGCTGCAGTTTGGTCGGTATAATGCAATGTGATTTCACGTAGTTTGGCTTTAACCAATTCAATATCCATGGTTTGAGCACTAACAAAAACAGGAATAATAACAAAAAGAAAAATCAGAATATTTTTAAATTGAGTCATACAACCTTTTTAAATTAAATTAGAAAATGATTTAACACATAACATTCACAAAGATACAGCATCCGTTGGAATGATATTTATGTTTAATTGTTTATAAATGATTGAATTTTGAATATTACCAGCCTAGTTGTTTATATTATTTTGTTTTTTATTGGTATAATATTGCGCACTTTCAGTTTTCAAAAGTGCTGAAACTCCCACCAGCATTGGATTGTATTCAACTGCTTTGTTTTTCTTCATATTATCACATATTATGAGCAAAATAATACAAATTGCAGCTCGTCTTCCCACCTATTTTTGTTTCGTCGAAAACTCTAATTTTAAATCAATAATAAAACGATATGAAAAAACTTACTTTTTTAATGCTTTTTACTGTGTTAGCGATGGTAGCGGATGGACAAGAACTTATTACCGATGGTGGTTTTGAAAATTCTGGAACTTATACCGTTACAGAATCAAGTACAAGTGTTTTAAAACGTGTTACAAATATATATGATCCGGGTACTAATAACTGTCAAACAACTTTTCCAACAACAACTGCTGCAGCTATTACTGCTGGTCAGTGGGTTAAAAAGGCAGGTGCAGATGATGGCGTTAAAGCAATAGTATTAGCTTCTGGAGCAAATGGAAGCTCAAACTGTTTAAACCTTAAAATTCCTTCCGGTATATCTACTGCCGGCTATGATAAATGGAATAACTGCGTGGCACTTCAAAAGTTGAATACAGCTTTAGATAATGGACAAAAATACGTAGTAACTTTTTGGGCAAAGCAAGATGGTGCAGGATCAAATAATGCAGGTATAATTACCGTTTGTTTGGTAGATAATACACTTCAAGCCGTAGCCACAACCAATTCGTTGGCAGTATCTGTTCAATTAACGTCAAATACAAACTGGACAAAATACACTGTATTACTCGATGTGCCAAAATTCAAGTCATTTAATTCAACGGCAAATTTTGCAACATCGTTTCTTGGTTTTGGTTTAAATACGGGTTATAGTAGTAGTTTGACTAACTATGCAGGAGTATTAATTGATGATATTTCTATTCAACAATACTCCGGAACCCCCTCAACCCGTTACGTAAAATCCGGTGCTACAGGCACAGGTACATCGTGGGATAATGCATCGGGAAGTATTATTGATATGTTGAACGATATTCCTGCTGGTGAGGTAAAAGTTGCTGCAGGAACCTATTCATATTCTACAACCATTCCAATAAAAGATGGCATCAATCTGACCGGTGGTTATCCTGCTAATGCCTCAGCAGGAAACGAAACCATAGACTTACATGCCAATCCCACCATTTTGGATGGAGGAAATGCCAGAAGAATTATCACGGCCTCGGATGTGCTTACACCATTCTACAATGTGACCACAATCAAAGGGTTTATTTTACAACGGGGTAAAAGTAGTTATGGTTGTGCAGCACTGATTTCCCTTGGAACTGTACTTGAGAATTGTGTTATACGGAATAATAACTCAACTGGTTTGACCTCCGGTAGTGCTGTAAATATGAAAAGAAATCAAACTTTGACTTACAATGGCTCAATATACAACACCAAAACATCGGGTGCCCTAATTAATTGTGTTATTGTAAATAATACTGCCTCAAGCGGACCAGGTGGAGTTTATGTTCCAGATAAATCGGATTTTTCGATAATAAATTGTGTGATTGCAAACAATGTAAGTACACATAATGATGCCATTGGTGTTGGTGGGTTATGGTTTGGTATTTCAATGGAATATGCACACATTCAGAACAGCATTTTCTATAATAATTCAGGTCATGCAACTGCTGCTGCAAATAATATTAAAACCTCAACAACTAATTCTCTACAGGTAGTGCTAAATAATTGGTTTGATGATTCGACTATGCCGCTCACATTGCATACAAATTCCACTAATAATAAGCTTAAAACAAATATTTCAACACCAAATTTTGCATTACCAACTACTTTTCAGGGAGCTGCTTCAACTCAAGCACAGATTGATGAGATAAATGCTGCTGATTGGAGATTA
The DNA here is from genome assembly GCA_945870155.1 of Paludibacter jiangxiensis. Taxonomy (GTDB): domain Bacteria; phylum Bacteroidota; class Bacteroidia; order Bacteroidales; family Paludibacteraceae; genus Paludibacter; species Paludibacter jiangxiensis_A. Next base: position 24,568 of record CAMBSB010000033.1, read on the forward strand.
AAATCTACTTCGGGGTTAATAGGTATAGGACAATCAACCTCCAATATTAAATTTCCGTATGAAAGTATGAATGCAAACAGTACACAATTAACCGGAAGAGCATTCAGCACAATCACTACCGACGTTATGAGCAGTACCCGTGTAATAAACACAACCATAGACTTAGGTGCCTACGAATTCAATCCCGTTGTGGTAACAACAGCTGCTGGTACAAACGGTACGGTTTCAGCAACTACTACAGTAAGCAAGGGGTCGTCGGTAACTGTAACTGCTACTCCAAATGCAGGGTGTAAGTTTAGTGCTTGGACAGTAACGAGCGGAACTGCACCTGCACCACCTGCTACGTCTACCTGGACTTTTACTCCTACAGCCAATTGTACCGTGTCAGCGAGTTTTTCTTCTTTGTTAACAACAGCTTCGGTTACATATAGCCGAACAGCTTCTAGTTTAGATATTTTGGTAACTAAACCAACTTACACAGGGACTCTTACTTATAAAATACTGGATGTTAATAACAATATCCTTGCTCAAAATGTGACAGCTACAACTCAAAATGCTACATTGGTTTATTCAGCAACCGGATTAGTAAAAAACACCACCTACACATACAAAATTGTAGCTGTACTCGATGGGGTAGAATATGCACCGGTAACTTTAAATGCTACTACGCGTAAATACATAAACAACAGTGTAGAGGTAATTGATGATTTTGAAGATGGAGTTCAGTATTGGTCAAATATTAATAGTGGGACTGTTACGAATGGGGCTTCTAATACCATAACGAATGGTATAAATAGTTCGGCTAAATGCAATAAGTTAACTGTAAATAGTGGCGCTGCCTCGTATGTAGGGATGAAGGCTGCAATTGAGAGAGTAGAGGTTGGACCTGGTGCATTTTATCAATACTTACATGTTAAAATGTATCGGGATGCTACTTATTCCAATAGTGCTGGTATTGCTGTAACGTTTATTGCTCGTGAAGATAATAGTGCTATTACTCAGGTTGGAACTCCATTGGCTACCGTGTCAGGAATAAATACATGGGTAGATTATGTATTTGATTTAAGATCGGCAAGTTCCACGAACAAAACCCTTTTTTCGTTTTATATCAGACCGGCAGAGCTTACTTCAGGCACTCATGCCGGAGGTTTTAGTTGCTACATCGATGATGTCTATCTTTCAAACAGTGCTGCGCCTTCTACAGGAAATGTTACTCCACGCATTGCTGTGTCCACAACCAGCGGTGGTACTTCAGCCAATACAGGAACGGTCATTAAAGTTGCTGGCGATGATGTAACACTCAATGCTACCGCAAATGCCGATAATCATTTTGTAAACTGGACTGAAAATGGCACGCAGGCTTCAGTGGAAAACCCCTATGAATTTACAGCTTCTGCCAATCGCACTCTGGTTGCAAATTTCGAACCCAATACTGTTCCGGTAAGTTCGGGAACAACGAATGCGGCTGATATTACCTGTACCACTTGTGATGTAACCGTAGCTGCTGGAGCTGAACTTTCGGTTGGTGCTACTAAAAATTTGAAATCGGTAACTGTAGCAGCTGGTGGGAAACTGACAATTACTGCTGGAAATTTAAATGTTACCAACGGAATCACGCTCGAAAGCACTGCTGATGCAACTGCTACGCTGGTTGATGCTTATGAGACTCCAACTGTCAATGCTGCTGTAAAACAATATGTTACAGCCGGCAGAAACTGGTATATGAGTGCGCCATTGAACAATACGGCCAATGTCTCAGACCTCAACAAAGGTAATTCTGTACAGTATTATGAAGAGAGTACAGGTTCATGGAAACTTGCATCCGGTACATTAACCCGTGGTAGAGGTTATATTCAGGTGGCAAATCCCACTCAGGGAACTACAGGAACAGTTCAGTTCGCAGGTATTGTTAATTCAGGTGATGTTTCGGTTTCTCTTACAAATAATACAGCCGGACGAGGTTTTAATCTGGTAGGTAATCCTTATCCGTCTTATTTGAATTGGTCTTTAGTAGCCACCGACCCCGTAAACACCAATCTTACAACCGGTGCAAAAATGCCAAATGGTACTGCGTGGTATAGAACCATCGATTATAATGGTAAAAGTGCGTGGGCGACAGGAGTTGTGTATGCTGCCAATTCTGTAGTGTATAATGGTACAAGTTTCTACAAAACCTTAACAGGTGGTACATCCGGTGCAACAGCTCCTACGGGAACAGGTACTAACATCAGCGATGGTAGTGTTATCTGGCAAAACGAGGGCTCGGTTTATATATTTGCAACTGTGAGTTCAAATGGTACTCCATCGCATGCATCGGTAAGCAATCTGATTCCTCCAATGCAGGCATTCTGGGTGAAAACAAATACAGGTGGTGGAACACTTACCTTCAAAAATAGTATGCGTGCACACGAGAGTGTAAGCAATAAACTCAAAGCTCCCAAAAGTCAGTTAAGCACAATGCCATTTGTACGTTTGAGTGTATCAAACGGTGCAAGCGCCGATCAGGTTGCAATTTATGCTTCGGAAAATGCAAGTAATGATTTTGATAGTGCCGATGCTCCAAAATTCTTTAATAACTCAGGTTCGTATCAGGCCGAAATTTATACTCTGGCTGGTAATGAGAAACTGGCAATTAACTCCCTGTATAATATTGAGGAAGGAACTACATTGGCTTTGGGATTTGTAACAGAAAAAGAAAACAGATTTAGTCTGAAAGCGACAGAAATTGCTAACTTGCCTGCCAATCTGCAACTTATACTCCGTGATAAACAAACGAACACTGAATTTAATTTATCGGAAGGTGAAGCCTATCAGTATGGTTCATCGGCTACAAATAATGCCGACCGTTTCAGTTTGATTTTCCGTGCCAAAGGCACAACTACCGGATTTGATAACAAAAACCAATCACAGGCAATAGTATATACCAATGCAGCTGGTCAGATTGTGATTTCAGCTCCCGAAAAAATTAATTACGCCATTTACAATGCCGTGGGACAATTAATCGAAAATGGAGTTCTAAACACGGAACGTGAAACAAGAAACACGAAACATTTAGCCGCAGGCGTATATGTAGTAAAACTGAATAATCAATCAACAAGAGTAATCATAAAATAATGTGGTGATGTGAAGATACGTTGATGTGATGATAATAAAGAACACGAAACGTTCAGCACGAACCAACGGTCATCGACCAAAGAGAGATAAACACGTAACAAAATATTATGGAAACAAAGAAAAAATATACAGCACCCGAAATTGAGTTAGTTGAACTTGATAACGAAATTTCTTTAGCACTGGAATCCTCTCCGCCCGAAGGACCAGATGAAACATATAATAATGTTCAAAGTCCATTTAAACAGGATGCATACATAGTTTAATAACAGAATTTTTTTGAGGTTAATAGTAACACCCTGCACCAAAGCAAGTCAGAATTGCATTGGTACGGGCTGTTTTATATGGGTTGGGTTGTTTTCGGTGTGTTATTCAATATTTCTACAAATCTTCTACCTTATTTGCAATTTTATATTCGGTAGGTGTAACTTTAAACTTAGCTTTAAAGCATGCACTAAAATATTTAGGGTCAGAGAAACCAACCATATAACAAACATCGGCTACCGAAACATCGTTTTCGGTAATAATTTGTGCTGCTCGTTTAAGTCTGAAATCCTGTAATAATTCCTTGCCCGATAAACCGGTCAGGTTTTTTATTTTATTGTAAAATTTGGCATGACTCATGGCCATTGCTTTTTCAAGGGAATCAACCGTGTATTCTGAATCCGGGATGCCTTTTTCTATTTCGGTAACCAAGTCTTTCAGAAACTTTTCATCAGTAGAAGTAACCGTAATCTTCGATGGTTCGAAGACTAAATTGTTTTGAAATAACTGACGCAGTTTGTCACGGTTTTTAATCAAACTTTTTATTTTAACCAACAAATAATAAGTATCAAATGGTTTCGAAATATAATCGTCGGCACCTGTTTCCAGACCTTTGAATCTAATTTCGTTATCGGTGCGGGCTGTGAGCAGTATTACCGGAATATGACTTGTCTCGAGCGTTGTTTTTAGCTTTTCGCAAAACTCAATACCATTCATAATTGGCATTACATAGTCGCTCACAATAAGGTCGGGCATTTTCTTTTTGGCCAATTCAAATCCATCCGCTCCATTTTCGGCTTCCAATATATTGAAATGTTCAGATAAGCAAGCTTTTATATACTCTCTCATTTCAGGATTGTCTTCGGCAATCAACACGGTTTGGAGTTTTAATGTTTTAGTAACAGGCTGGTAATCTAGATTTTCAGTATTTATTTCGGCATTGACACTTACTTTATTATTCGAAATTATTTCTGAAGATAGAACAGATGTTTCGTTCATTATTGGCAAATAAACTGTAAATGTTGAACCATTTCCAATGCTACTTTCTACTGTAATATCGCCTTGCAGTACCTCAATCAAATCTTTGCAATGCGATAGTCCGATGCCGTAACTGCTGTCGGTTGCACTCTGTGCATCATTGAAAAAGCGGTCGAAAATCTGATCAATTTTATTTTTTTCGATACCTATCCCTGTGTCTTTTACCCATATCTTGGTGTAAAGCATATCCGGATTATCCATTTCGCAGGTATCTACACCTATTTCGATATAGCCTTGTTTGGTATATTTCACGGCATTGGATAGTAGATTAAAAATTACTTTTGCAGTTTTTTCGGTGTCGATATTAGCCTGAATACTCTCTTTTTTAAAATCGTAAAGTAAATCCAATCCCTTATCTTTAATTATAAAATCAAAATGATCAACCTCATCTTTAATAAAATGATTCAGCTCTACTTTTCTGTAAGTTGCCACAAGTTTACCCACTTCCACTTTACGGAAATCAAGCAACTGTTCAATCAGGTATTTGAGTTTAGTTGCATTGCGGTGAACCATACTGAGCTGATTTTTAAGCAATTTTGGGTAGTCAGCATTTTTCAGAATTTGCTCCAGTGGTCCGGCAATAAGCGTTAGAGGCGTACGCAAATCGTGCGAAATATTGATAAAAAAGCGGGTTCGAATCATGTCGAGTTCGTGCAGGCGCTGATTGTGTTCCGCATCCAAGATAATTTGTTGTTTGGTAGCAATTTTTATCATCGAATAGCGGGTAAAATAAAATATAATGAGCCCTACAGCTATAATATAAAACAAAAATGCATACCATGTAAGATAAAATGGAGTGGCAATTTCGATATTAATTTGCCGTTCGTTATTGCTCCATTCGCCATCATCGTTGGTTGCTTTTACCCTAAAAACATAAGAACCATGTCTTAAGTTGGTATATGTAGCGGTGTGACTTCCATTTTCGGTTGTATTCCACTTTCCATCATAACCCTCTAGCATATAGGTGTATTTTACTTTTTCGGGCGCCTGAAAATTCATCGACGAGAAATCGAATCTAAAATTATTTTCGTTGGCTTTTAGTTTAATTTTATTGGTTGTGAAAATTGGATTATCAATCAAAATTCGTCCATTAATGGTAGTTTGTGGCGTAATTTTTTCGTTGAACAGGTAAAAATCAGTTAGTGTTACCTGTGGATTGAGGTTGTTGCTTTTGATGTTTTCGGGATAAAAGGAATTTACACCATTGATACCTCCAAAAAACAATTCACCATTTTGCGACCTGAAAGAGGCATGTTCGGAGAACTCATTACTCTGAAGCCCATCGGAGACACTATACGATGTCATTTTTGTATTTTTAGTATCAAATTTTGTCAGCCCAGAGTTGCTCCCGATCCACAAAACTTTATTGTTGTCAAAAGTAATACTCTGAATCATATTATTGGGCAAACCATCGGCCATTAGGTAGGTTTTAAATGCCATTTTATCGGCATCCGAAGTATATAAACAACGGTTCAAACCAAGATGTGTGCCTATCCAAAATGTATTTTCGTCGGTTTGGCAAATGCTCCGAATGTAATTGCTACTGATAGTGTGGTCTTCTTTTTTGTAAACTATGCATTTTATAGGTTTGTATTCGGCATTTAAAGTGATGATATTGAGGCCACCGCCTTCGGTTCCCACCCAAAGTTGATTGCGTAGTTTATCGTGATGCAAAATGCGACAATTGTCGTAAGAGATTTTAATTTTTGAGAAGCGACTATCAAATTTATCGGTTCGAATTACCTTTTTATTTTTAAACTCCAAACGGAATAAGCCCAGAATTCCACCCACAAAAACAATATCAGGAGCCACTTTGCGACTGTAAAAACATGCTCTGTTTATGTCTCCAACTGGAGTTATTCGTCCATCGAGACTTACAAAATAAGTTCCCGTTGACGTGCTAACAAACAATGTGTTAGAATCAAACCATTCGATATGAAAAATAATCCTGGTTTCGAAACCAACTTTTTTGTATTCTCCGGTTCGTCGGTTGAGCAAAAAAAGCCCATTGTTATGTGTGCCAATCCACAAATTATTATTATCCAAAAACACAGAACGAATAAAATTGGAGTGTATCGATTTCTCGTTTTCGAAAGGCGGAATGAAATAATGGTTAAAGTTTTTTTGTTTCAGATTCAGAAAATTAGCACCGCTACCAATAGAGCCTATCCAAAGTTGATTATCGGGAGAAGCATATAATGAATAAACCAAATTTGAATTAATACTTCTGGGGTCGAATATATTGTTTTTAAAAGTTTCGACAGGAATTGTTTTGGAAGAAGTAAGGCCGGCTTTTATCCTAATTAATCCATTATCAATAGTCCCAAACCACACATTACCAGCAGTATCCACAGCCATTGCCGAAATCCGATTGGAAGGAAGTGCGCTGTTGGTTTTTGTGAAACGTGTAAGTTCAGCTCTTTCGATATTAAATCGGTAGAGACCACTTTCAGGAATATTGATATTGCTAAACCATATATTATTACTTTTATCTTCGATTATATGTGAGGCACCTAAGTTCGAAAACTCCTTGCTAAACGAAATCAGTGTAATTTTCTTTTTCGATTTGTCGAAATGAAATGTAAGTATTGAATTAGGCAATGCACAGCAATAAATACCATTCGAAAGTCTGATTGTACGTGAAACATATTCAAGGTTCGAACTAGTGCTTGCTAATTTGTTGATTTTTATAGTATTTTTTTCAATTGTTGTAAAATCATCTGAGCTTATATCGGCTAAATACAAACCTTGACTTGTCGATATCCAAAGGAGGTCATTATCTACAAACAAATGAAAAATCCTAACAAAATTAGTGGTATTTACGGGGAGTTTAATTTTATAAAGCTGTTGATTATCAGTATTCAGAACATTTAAACCATCGTCGGTGCCAATCCAAATTCTGGCTTTTAGGTCTTCGGCCAGCGAGTGTATCGTATTGTTCGACAGACTAGTGTTTTCGTCCAGCCCAACATTGTATTTTGTAATTTTATAACCATCGTATCTGTTAAGTCCATCAATTGTGCCAATCCAGATAAAACCATGTTTATCTTTCAGAAATGAGTATATTTCGCTTTGGCTCAATCCTTCGTTTGAGGTGATTTTGCTAAATCGAAGTAATTGAGAGTGAGTAAGTAAACACTGTAAAATGAGGGCAGCGATGACTATGATTTTTTTCATTCTATCGAGCGTATTAAATTTAAGTTCACAAAAATACAAATACTAATGAATATTTAATCACTCACTTTCAATTAAAACTTGATTAAGACAAAATTTCAGACCAATTTCAACAAATCATCATCCATTGTGAAAAATTAATAAGCTACTTTTGTGTTACAATATATCATTTTAAAGATGTAAGAAACATATATCAAACTAAATATAAAATGTTACAACAAAAATTCCATTATTTTTTTCTTTTTGGCCTGCTTTTCATCTTACAATTTACACAAGCAGAAAACAACTATATTACAACAATAACAAATATTTCCCATCCCCGCATCCTACTCCTAAAAGGTGAAATAAAATATGCTCAACGTGCTGAAAAGGAGTTTTTAAATGAATCCTTTGTAGGTATAGATGATAAAACTTGATAGGTTGGGGGCAATGATGCTTCCTCTATCTTTGCAATTAGTTCCAAAAAAAACATTACTTTTGCCATCAAATCTAATCTTGAGTCAAATGAGATTTGAGTCAAAATATATTATATATTTGCTGAAACTATAATGCAAGAGCAAATCCTACTTCAAAAAATCAAACTTGGTGATGAAAAAGCATTTCAATATGTTTTTGATACGCATTATGGCTTGTTGTGTAGTATTGCTTCTGAGTTTTTAAAAGATGATTTTTTGGCCGAAACCATTGTGGGTGATGTAATTTTGTATCTATGGGAAAAACGTGAAACCATCGAAGTTCAATCCTCTCTACGCGCCTACCTCGTTAAAGCTGTCCGCAACAAATGCCTTAATTATCAACAGTTACAATACGTTGTAAGGGAAACCCGCCTACCTGAACACGAAGAACTTTTGGATGCGAAAGGCAATCTCCTTATTTCTGATAATCAACCGCTTGCATTATTACTTGAAAAGGAATTGGAATTAGAAATTGAAAAATCAATTAATGAACTTTCGGTCGAATGTAGGAAGGTATTTGAATTGAGCCGTTTCGAACAAAAAAAATACGAAGATATTGCTCAAGAGCTAAATATCTCGGTTAATACAGTGAAATATCATATTAAAAACGCTTTATCAAAACTACGTACCGATTTGAGTCAGTATATTAGCGTATGGGCTTTGTGGGTTTATTTGTTTAAATAAATTATTTTATATATTGATAATCAGACATATAAATTGAATCTGATTAGTTTCAACTCTTCATTTTACAAGTTTTTGAAAAAAATCCACTTTTACACTACCCTCTATTAAAATAATTCTGCCTTATTAATACAAGCAATCATAATGACTACAAAAATCGACATAGAGCGCATTGATGAATTGATAGCCGGCTATTTTGCTCAGGGACTCAATAAAGATGAACTAGCTGAATTGCAACAATGGCTTAAAGCATCTGTTGACAATAAAACCTATTTTCTGCAGGCGCAGGAAGTTTGGTTTTCGGCCATTAGCGCAAATCATGCTGTGCGTTTCGATTCCGAAAAAGCATTTCAACGTTTCTTGGCTTCGACCATTACTATAAATGAAAAAGCTCAAATTGAAATATCAAAAAAACAGAAGACCCGTTTCTTCGAATTGAACTTTGTGAGAGTGGCAGCCGCTGTGGCATTACTTATTGTATTTACAGGTATTGGATTTCAAATTGGCAATGGACGCAGTTTCGGTACGTTAGCCGATGTAATAGTAGAAGCACCTTTTGGCTCAAAAACAAAAATGTATTTGCCTGATGGTACGTTGGTTTGGTTGAATGCCGGTTCAACATTAAGTTATAATCAGGATTTTGGAGTTGATAACCGAAAGATTGAATTAATAGGGGAAGGCTATTTTGAAGTAACAAAAAATAAAGAACTTCCATTTGATGTAAAAACAAGTGAAATGACAGTACGTGTGCTTGGAACTAAATTCAATTATAGGAATTACAGCGATGAAGATGAGGCAATTGTTACGCTTATAGAAGGAAAAGTGCATTTAAGCGAAAATAGCTCAAATAAAAGTGGTTATACCTTGATTCCTAACCAACAAGCTGTATTCGACAAGAGTAATAAAAATATAGCTATCAATACAGTAAGAGCCTCTTATTCTTCTGATTGGACCAAAGGTCTAATATCATTCGACGAAGAAAAGCTGGGTAATATCGTTCGTGAATTAGAAAGATTGTACAATGTGCGTATTAAAATTGCCGATGATTCATTACTCAATTATCGTTTTTATGGAAACTTTACGCGCACCGAACAAAGCATTGAAGATGTGCTTGAAGTATTGGCTTCAACAGATAAATTGAAATTTGAGCAAAAAGGTAGAGAAATTACGCTTCGGTTGAAATAAAAAAACGACCCTCTGTATTTTAGTACTTCAAAAAAATAAACAGATTATTTTGAGTATAATATTGTTTCGCAGCTAAATAACCAAAATTCTATGCATCATTAAATTAAATCACAATGAAAAAAATCAACACCACTTAGGAATCATTCCATCTGAAGAATTACAATTCGCTATTCCTATTACTGATTAAATATAATTATTCAGTTGTATGCGGGAATATAAAAGTTTAAATCTAATTAATAAAACCCCAAATTTTATGAGGAAAACGATGAAGGTCATTTTATTGACCCTGTCTTTCTATTGCCTTTCCACAACAGTTTTTTCGCAAAGTATTTCGCTGAGCGTGAGTAACATAACTTTAAAAGAAGCTATTCGTACATTAAAAGAGAATACAGGATATTCTTTTGTATACGAAGTAAATGACATTGACACACAACGTAAGATTACTGTTAATCTTTCAAACAGACCTATAGAGGAAGTTGTAAAACAAATGCTTATTGGCCAGTATGTTAATTTTACAATTCAAGCTAAAAATATTATAGTTACTAAAAGTGCAAAACCACTTTTGGATATCAAAGAAACTACTACCAGCAAATCAAAAAAAATTACCGGCTTGGTAACCGATTACAAAGACGAGCCTATCATTGGAGCATCTATAGTGCTTAAGGGTTCGAATACCGGAACAATTACTGATATTAGTGGTATGTTTTCGCTTGAAGTGCCGGACCAATCAAGCTTTACGGTATCGTATATTGGTTACAAACAATCTGTTATAAAAGTAAGTGCATTAAATAATTATAAAATTGTACTCGCAGAAGATAATAAGGCTCTGGATGAGATAGTTGTGGTTGGTTATGGCACACAACGAAAAGCCACTTTAACAGGCGCTATAACAAATATTTCGGGTAGCGACATTACTACAACTAAAACATCAAACCTGGCACAAGCCATACAGGGTAAAATACCAGGAGTAGTTATTAGGCAACAAAGTGGACAGCCGGGAAGCAATACTACCAATATTAACGTACGTGGTTTTGGAACTCCACTATTTGTAATTGATGATGTGATAAGCAGTGGAGTTGATTTCACTCGACTTAATTCACAGGATGTAGAGAGTATTTCGGTATTAAAAGATGCTTCAGCAGCTGTTTATGGTATGAATGCTGATAATGGTGTTGTAATTGTAACAACAAAAAGAGGTAAGTCGGGTAAAGTAAAAGTCGATTACTCAACCATTTATGGTATAACTTCACCAACAGCTTTGCCCGCCATGGCTAATGCTGCGCAATATACCAAAGCATGGAACGAATCTTCGTTTCTGCGTACAGGTACTTTTGTTTATCAAAAAGAGGAGTTAGAAAAATGGCAAACTGGTATTGAGCCAGGTTACGAAGGTTCAAATTGGGAAAAGGCCGGATTTAATGATAATGCTTCGCAACAGTTACACAGCATATCGCTCACAGGTGGTAACGAAGTAGTAAGTTTTTATACAGGCTTGGGTTATAATTACGATGGAGGGATATTGAAAAATGATGTGATGAATTTTCAAAAATTCAATTTTACAAATAATATTGCAGTCAATATTAGTAAGAATTTAAAGGCAAACTTCAATAATTCATCCCGATACTCGGTATTAAATCAACCTGCAAGTGGATTTGATCCCATTTATTGGTCAACCCGTTCGAATATACCTATCAACCCCGTAATGGTAAACGGAGATTTAAACTATCCCGGAGATGCACGACTCGGTAGGAATCCGATTGCATTATCGGATCGAAATAATGGTATGAGCAAGAATGTTCAAAAGTTTATGCGGACAAATATTGACTTAACCTATTCGTTTACAAAAGCACTGAGCGGGTTAAAGGTCAAGATAGCTGCATTTTACGATAATACAAGCGATGTGGCAAGTTCATACTCAAAGACCTATTATTTATACGACGTGCAATTAACACCTATTAAATATAATACACCTTCGACGACATCAATGCTCAATAATGATAATAACCGCTTAAGTTTATTGGGTCAATTAACGTATAATAAAACCTTTTTCAAAAAACATGATGTGGGTGCTACCCTCGTATACGAAGGCAGAAAATATTGGTCGAGCAGTACACGTACAGCCCGTCAATTCGAAAATTTCTTTACAAGCGACTGGATTAGTCAGGGTAGTACAACCAACATGACCGCTGAAGGCTCTAATAATCAACAAGCTTTTTTGGCATTGATTGGCCGCTTCAATTATGCTTATGACGGTAAGTATTTAGCCGAGTTTGCCTTTCGTCGCGACGAATCGTACCGTTATGCACCCGGAAAACGCACAGGTTTTTTTCCTGTAGCTTCCTTGGGATGGCGAGTTTCCGAAGAAAATTTCGTAAAGAAAACCCTTCCATTTTTAACCAATTTTAAATTGCGTGGTTCTTATGGACAAATGGGGCGCGATTTGGGCAACCCATTTCAGTTTGTTGAAGGTTTTTCGTTGGGTAGTGCTGGTTATTACGAATTTATTGAAGGAACTCAAACGAGTGGAATGTCGGCTCCCGCAGTAATAAATCCAAATCTGACCTGGCTGACAACAACTACTTCGAATATTGGCTTTGATTTAGCTATTAAAAATGGCTTGTTTAGTGTAGAGTTTGACGTTTATCAAAAGGATCGTGATGGACTTTTAGCTACTCGCTTAGTATCATTGCCTAACACCATAGGATTAAGTATGCCTCAGGAAAATCTGAACAGCGACAGAGCAAGAGGTATTGAAATTAATGTTGGATCGAAAGGAAAAATTGGAAAATTAGGATATTCATTTAATGCAAATGCCAACTTCTTCCGCACCATGATTACCTACCAAGAACGCGCACCATTTACAAACAGTTATCAGAAATGGAAGAATCAAACTGCCGGCAGGTGGAATGATGTAGATTGGATTTATTATGTAACCGGACAGTATCAGAATTACGATGAGATTTACAATAGCCCTGTTGCAGGAAATACAACCGGTAATATGTATGAGCGCCCCGGCGATTTAATATATGAAGATGTGAACGGCGATGGAAAAATAGATGGAAATGACACAAAACCTAATGGCTGGGATGCATCACCAAATATTACTTATGGTGCAACTTTAGCACTCGATTTTGAAGGTTTTGATTTTAATATGTTATGGCAAGGTTCAGGACTTTATTCTGATATTCCCGGCATTGGACCTTATGGGAACTTATTCAACGCTGGAACAGGAAATATGCCAGCCTACTGGACTGACCGTTGGCAACCGATTGACATTTATGGTGATATAGATGACATAAACAATTGGACTCCAGGCAAATATCCTGCTGCACGTCAGGATGGTGGTGGAAGTGCCATATTTTTGGGTAATCGTCAAAGTACATTCTGGAGAAAGGATGCTAGCTTTATTCGTCTGAAAAATATTGAAATAGGTTACACTCTGCCCTCAAAATTTGCAAAAAAATTATCTCTTTCCAAAGCCCGATTATTTGTAAACGGATATAACTTAGTCACATTTGCCGATTCGTTTGTAAAACAATTCGACCCCGAGTTATCGATGACAGGAACCGATGCTGCAACAACCAGCACTACGTCGGGTTTTGTGTATCCACTTTCAAAAATATTCAACTTTGGTATTAACGTATCATTCTAAAATAATTATTAAAATGAAAATAAAAATCATATCTATCGTCATTTTGACTTCTTCATTATTAAGTAGTTGTACCGCTTGGTTGGATGAAATTGAATCGAAAGAAATTATTCCAACAAACAAAGTGTTTTCTGATGCCGGAGGTGTAAAAACGTATATGGCTGATCTTTATTACAATCTGCCAATTGAAGATTTTAAATATTGTGGGAATGGAGGTACAGTAGGCTTTAATGACAATAAAGGCGCTGGCCAAACATGTTCGTTTACCGATGAAGCACCTCATCGCAATGGGGCATCGCTTTATAATGCAGGGACTGCAGGCGGATATAGTTTCTCGAGTGGTTATAAAGAAGTACATGACATTTTGTATCTGCTTGAAAATTTGGGAAATACCACATTGTCGGAAAACCTAAAAAGTTTGTATAAAGGTGAAGCCTATTTTATGTTAGCTTATACTTATTTTGCCTTAGCCAAACGTTATGGAGGAGTGCCGATAATAACAAATACTATACAATTGAATTTATCTGATTTGTCGAATGTTACCAAAGTTCCCCGCAGTAGGGAAAAAACAACATGGGATTACACGATTGCCTTGTGCGATTCGGCTGTGAAATATTTACCCAAAATTCATCCTGAGAGTACAAACCGTAGACCTGGCTCTTATACAGCAAATGCATTGAAATCACGAGTTGCGCTTTTTGCAGCTTCGGTTGCAAAATACTATGAGGATGGTGCTTCAGGTGGTGCTACCGATCAAGCCGTAATTAATGGTTTGGTAGGAGGAATGACTATTGACACAGCTAACGTATATTACCAGAAATGTATCGAAGCTTGCGAGGTATTTCTTCAGCCCGATTGCCCGTTCAGTTTGCAAAATCCTACTCCATCTTCGGCCGATGAAGCTGACCAGAACCTTTATAAAATGTTCGAAAATGTAAATACTGCTTCGTCCGAAATGATATTTATAAAAGGATATACTGTTGTAGGACAAGGGCATTATTGGCCAAGTAATACCCCTGTTCAGGTAGGTACAAGTCAAAGTGTGGCAGGCTTACAACCGGCAGTTGGATATATCGAAAGAGCATTTGGTGACTACACTGATGACGGGAAGGGTTTAGCTGTGCAAATTCGAACACGCGCCGATGGAAATGAAAATGCACTGGGGAATTTTAGTAAGACAGTTAATTACTATCGTTATGCCAATCCACAAGATGCTTTCAATGGGGTAGGTCCAATTGGTACGGTTACTGGAGGTATTACCGCTAATACACCCGATGCTAAAAAACGATTGGATGCACGAATGACATCAGCATTGATGATTCCGGGTTCTCAATTCAGAGGTATAACACTGAATTTTCAGGGAGGATTAATCAAAACCGATGGAACAACATTACAAGGAGCCACTTTTACACCCATAGTTCACACGGATGGAAAAACATACTTTCCAATGGGTGGAAAAGATATTGCATCATGTTCGGGCTGGGAAAGCAGTGCTGGTGGAACAAAAACCGGATTTACCATACGTAAATTTTATCCATCAACATTCACAGGAGATCCTATTCTTTTAGGGTCATATACCAACGACTATCCGGATTTTCGATATGCCGAAATTCT
>CAMBSB010000034.1 GCA_945870155.1 Paludibacter jiangxiensis
TTGAGCCATTTTTTTAATGGCGCCTGTGTATCTTTGTATTTAAGTGTTTTAAAGACTTTCTCACTTGACTCTCCAGGGCTTCCAATTAATTCGAAAGTTTCTTCATTAAGTGGCATAGTTTCAAAACCTTTAGTTTTCTTCTGTCTAAAGCGAATTACAGCATCACCGGCAACGTCCTTTTGAATTTCGCTCCAAGTTAGTTTTTCGATATCCGAAAATCTTAAACCGGTGAGGCAAGAAAACAAAGAAGCTTTTTTAATTACATCGCTTTCGCATGGTGTTTCATTCAATTTGAATACTTCTTCAATTGTAAGAAAATCTCGGGAGGTTTCTTCTTCTTTGATTCCTTCAATAAAATCATTGACATTTGAGGTTAATTTCTTCTCCTTATATGCTTGCTTTAACAATGCTCGAAATTTACCATAATATGATAATGCAGAATTAACAGCAAGCTTTGTAGGATTCTTCTTGCTTTTAATTTGATTGGCATTAAGTAAGTATTCTCTAAAACGATTTGAAAGCTCAGGTGTAACATCACCAAATGTACAAACGCCTTTTGTAAAATTGAGAAAATGCAAATATGATACCTCCCAATTGTTATCGCTCCTTTTATTAGCCACTTCCTTGAAGTAGGCCAGAAAGTTCTGTTTTGGTAGGGATTTATCAATAAAATCGAATTTTTCATTGATAATCTGCATTTCTCTTAGACCTCTAACTGCCTCAGCTTTTGCAATTTTTTCTTTATTAAGCTCCTTCTCAAATTCGTTGAGTGGTTTTGTGAGTATGTAAATACCCAAAAACTCACGCCTTGAATATTCACTTGTAACCGGATTCTTTACAGCTGGATAAAAATCTAAATATAATGATTGCTGTGAGCCGTTTTTAATTGGCTTTTTTCTTAATGTGACTCCCATAATACTAAGATTTTAGTTAGTAAGATAATTTTGATTAGTGATAAAGCGAGGGTAGTAGTGTGCTATTTCTTCTCTGACTTGTTTTGATTTTACTCCAATTTCATTAGTGTATAATGGAGCTTTGTTCTTCTTGGAGAAGTATTTATCAATATGCTTTTGACTTACGTGTGTGAACTTTCCGATTTTTTTTGTAGGTATGTTCAATCTTGCAATAATTGCCCAAATTTGCCTAGTCTTAACCCCATATTTTTCTGATATTTGAGCTAATGTATAAAAGTCTGTTATTGGCTTAGGTTCTGCCTTTACCTGCTTTTCGAATGGTTCTGCCACTTGTAACAGATTGTCAATATCTGACCTTCTAATTACTGTCATACGGCTTGATAAACGGACCGCTTTGAGTTGCTTGTTATAAATAAGATTGTAGATTGTTTGTTTACAAACTCCTAATAAAACTGCTGCTTGAGCACACTTTAAAAATTCATTGTCTTTGAATTTTTCAATTGGCTTGTTTTTGATAATCTCATCTGTTACTTTTTCGACAGCAACTTTTTTTTGAAGTCGAGCATTTGCTTTATATGCTCGGCTGTTACATGTGTGTGAACAGTACTTTGTACTTTTGGTAAGTGCGTCAAATTCGCTGCCACACCATTCACAAACTTTTCTCATAACTACTAATGATCTGCTCATAATTTCGCCTTTTTTAGTCTACTATAATCTATCTTATTACACCATAGTCCAAAAGTGTGCAGTCAAGTGTGCAGTTTTTTAGTTTGGACTCCCTCTCTAACTGTCGAGGTACAACAAAGGTACAAAAAATATATTTACAAGCATCATCATTGATTAAAAATAATAGTTATAAATACTAAAAAAGCCCTGTTTATCAGGGCTTTTAGTATCAATGGTAATTGATAGTAATTAGTGAAAATTCGGGATTATTTTCCGATACAGAATTTTCCGAAAATATTGCCCAATATTTCATCGGTAGAAATCTGTCCGGTAATTTCACCTAAAAAATGCATACATTCACGAATATCCTGCGATAGAAAATCGCCAGAAATTCCTTGAATCATACCTTCCTTAACTCTTTCTATCGAATTTAGGGCTTTTTGAAGTGCCTGGTAATGACGAATATTATTTACAACCACATCACCGGCTTGAATTTCGGGTAACTGTGCCGATTTTACCAAAGCATCCTGAAGTTCATCGGTATTGATTCTGTTTTTTGCTGAAATATAAATTCTTTCACCATCAAATTGTTCGAAAAGCAAATTTAACACTTCGCGTTCTTCTTCAATAATTTTGTCTATTTTATTGAAAACAAGTATGATTTTTTTTCCTTCAGCTTTTTTTTCAATTTTATCGGTAAGCCATTCAATATGTTCACTCAACTGAGTACAATCGAGTATCCAAAGTACAATGGCAGCTTGCTCAATTTTTTGATAAGTACGTTCAATTCCCATACTTTCAATTTTATCTCTGGTATCGCGTATGCCGGCAGTATCAATAAATCGAAATGTTATCCCTTTAATTGAAATCAAATCCTCAATAACATCACGTGTAGTACCATGAATATCAGACACTATGGCACGTTCCTCATTAAGCAGAACATTTAACAAAGTGGATTTCCCAACATTTGTTTCACCCACCAAGGCTACCGGAATTCCATTTTTAATTGCATTTCCTATTCTGAACGAATCGGATAATTTGGTAATTATTTGTTCAATTTCCAACACCAAATGATTGAGTTGAATACGATCGGCAAATTCTACATCTTCTTCCGAAAAATCAAGTTCTAATTCAACCAATGAAACAAAATCGAGCAATCTTGAGCGCAATTTCATCAGTTCATTTGAAAATCCACCACGCATCTGATTCATTGCCATACGATGCGAAGCTGCTGATGTAGACGCAATTAAATCTGCAACAGCTTCGGCTTGTGAAAGATCCATCTTACCATTGAGAAAAGCCCTTTGAGTAAATTCACCGGCTTGTGCCAGGTTACAACCCTGATCTATTAATAATTGAAGAGTTTTTTGTTGAATAAATACCGAGCCATGACATGAAATTTCTACAATATCTTCACCAGTAAACGAGTGTGGATTTCGAAAAACTGTTAGTAACACATCATCAATAATTTCATCGTTCTTGTCAACTATACTACCATAACTTACTGTATTTGTAAATTGTTTGAAAATATCTGTTTTTTCATTCTTTGCTTTGAAAATTGAATTACAAATTTTAAAAGTATCATTTCCCGAAACACGAATTACAGCAATTCCACCTACTCCATTTGCTGTAGAAATGGCAGCAATGGTAGAAGATGTATTCCTATCCCTAAGCCCTCCCGAATTTATCGGGATAGATTGTGGGGAGTTAGAGATAGCTCCATCTGATTTATTATTCTGTATATTTTCAATTTCGTTCATAATATCATGTATTTAACAACATTAACAATATCCTTATTCCCCTTTAAGGTTAGGGGTTTTTATATCCTATCCAAAACAGTTGTTACCAATTTTTCGATATAAGGTTTATAATCGGTATTAGCGGCTTCAACTCTTCTGTTTGCTATTATGCAACAAACTGTCATGGCTTTATGACCCATAAGTTTAGCTAATCCGGCAATGGCTGAACCTTCCATCTCATAATTTGTAATTTTATATTGATCAAAGCGGAAACTTTCAATTTTATCATTTATATCTTTCTCGGCTAAATCTATACGCAAAACCCGACCTTGTGGACCATAAAAACCATTGGCTGAAATAGTTACACCACGTAACATATCATCTTTTCCAATTCTATTCACCAATTCAGTATCAGCATCTACCACATAAGGTGCAGCCCATTGTGCATTCCAATTCAAATGTTTTTTCATAGCTTCTTCAAAATGCAAATCGCTTACCGTATCGCGTCCGGCATAAAAATTAAGCATACCATCAAAGCCGATAGATTTTTCAGAGATCAAAAAACTACCAAGAGGAATATCGGGTTGCATACCACCTGAAGTTCCAATCCTCACAATTGTTAATTGACGGAATTCGGCTTTTTCAATGCGAGTTTGAAGATCAATATTGGATAAAGCATCTATTTCATTCATCACAATGTCAATATTATCGGTACCAATTCCGGTAGAAATGACAGAAATTCGTTTGCCTTTGTATGTACCTGTAATTGTGTTAAATTCTCGGCTTGAAACTGAACATTCTTGTGTATCGAAATAAGCGGCAACCAGCGCAACACGACCCGGATCACCAACTAAAATCACATTATCTGCTAATTGTTCTGGTTTTATATGTAAATGAAAAATACTTCCATCGCTATTGATTATGAGCTCTGAAGGAGCGAAATGTTTCATGTTAAATTGTTTTATATTTGTTTTTATTCGTTTTTTCTGAAAATAAATGGAAATTTTGTCGAGATAAAATATGCAATACTTATTACAAATATATTGCTAATCTTAATTAGAGTACTTTCAAAAATGAAATTAAAATTTAAAAAAATAAAATTGACTTACGAGAAAGACAGCAAATCTAGTAAAAAATTAATGATTATACAAATTAAATAAACAGCTTATTTGTAAACATTAAAAATCAATATTCATAATTCATTCTTTAAAGAAATCAGTATTCAAGGCTTCACCAACAATAAAATTACTTCCACCAATGAAAACTAAATCATTTTTAAGTGCATTTTTAAGTGCAGATGCTATCGCTTCATCTACAGTTAAAAACACTTTACCCTTTAAACCAAAATCAAAGGCTTTTTGTTCTAATTCATTTGCTGACAAAGCTCTGGCAATTTGAGCTTGAGTAAAATAGTATTGAGCATGAGCGGGTAAAACAGCCAACACAGCTTGAATATCTTTGTCGTTTACCATACCAATAACAATATGCAATTTGTTGAATTTTTGCTTTGCCAATTGTTCAACAACAAAGCTTATTCCGGCCAAATTGTGTCCTGTATCAGCTATTACCATTGGATGTTTATTTAAAACTTGCCAACGACCATTTAAACCGGTTAATTCTACCACATTTTCAATGCCATTAAATATCTGACTTTCAGTCAATTCAACTCCTAATTTTCGAAGTTGATTGAGGCTAGCAAGTACAGTTGCTAAGTTTTTGAGTTGATATAATCCATTTAAACCAAGCATCATTTTGGATTCATCATTCAAAGTAACCAACATTTTATCATGTATATATTTTTCAAATTTTATATGATAAAATTCATCAGCAAAAATTATTGGAGCATTCATCTCCAAAGCTTTTTTAATAAATACAGGACGTGTTTCAGTCTGAGTTTCACCAATTACAACTGATGTATTCATTTTAATAATTCCGGCTTTTTCATAAGCAATTTTTTCGAGCGTATCGCCCAAAAATGAAACATGATCAAAACTAATATTTGTTATAATTGATAAAATGGGATTAATAATGTTGGTACTATCTAAACGCCCTCCTAAGCCGACTTCAATAACTGCTATATCTACTTCTTTATCAGCAAAATACTTAAATGACATAGCCATGGTGGCTTCAAAAAATGAAGGTTTAATTTCATCAAACAAATTTGAATTATTTTCAACAAAATCTACAACATATTGTTGGTCAATCATTACTCCATTTACTTTAATTCTCTCACCAAAATCGACCAAATGAGGCGAAGTGTACAAACCAACTTTATAACCAGCCGACTGCAAAACTGATGCAATTAAATGTGATACAGAACCTTTGCCATTTGTTCCGGCTATGTGTATGGTTTTATAATTCTGAAAAGGATTACCTAAAGCATTCATTAAGCGTATAGTATTATCCAATCCAGGTTTATAAGCATTGCTACCTATATGATGAAATACGGGTAAACAATCGTATAAATATTGTATAGTTTCAGAATAAGATTTCATTAAAAAATAATTTGAAAAATTTGAAAATTTGAAAATTTGAGAGTTTGAAAATTTGAGAGTTTGAGAGTTCATAATTATCAACATATCATAACATCAACACATCATCACATCAACACATCATCACATCAACACATCAACACATCAACACATCAACACATCAATACTTCTCCCACGACACAATATCTTCCAGTTTTTTTCTTTTCTTTTCTCTTAATTCCTGTGCTGAATATCCCAATAAAATTACAAGCATCACCTTTTTATTTTTGGGAATATCAAGTATTTTGGCCACCTTTTTCTCATTACACCAACCTATCATACACGAACCGAGTCCCTCATAGGAAGCTGCCAGGCAAATATGCGATGCAAGAATTCCCAAATCGATATGTGGATAATGCTTACCTTGAGCCCATCCACCAACTTTTGAAGTAAAATTTGCTTCCTCTTCAACTAAAACAATTTGAACGGGTGCTTGTTTAGTAAAATGATTCATTGATAGCATTTTGCTTGTGGCTGCATCGGCAATTTGCGATCGTTTTTCAGCATCGGTTACCACTATGAGTTTCCAGGGTTGTGCGTTGCAAGCCGAAGGAGCTAAATGTGCCACTTCAATAATCCTATTAATTTTCTCTATTTCAACAGCTTTGTCTAAATAAGCCCTATCACTTTGTCGTGATTTAACTAATTCAATTAATGATTTCATAAAATTTGCGATTATATTTGAGTTGATATCTTAAACACTTTTCTATTTGACATTTATTAAGCAATAAACCTACAAATTCAATGTACAATTAAAATACAGCAAAATTCATAAATTAATGTATATCAATAAGTCGTACCAGAACTTATTAGAATTAAGCAAAAATACTTTATCTTTGTAAATCAAAAATTTGCTAACAAAAAAAATAAATCTTTCTACTTCAAACAAAGATACATCAAATTAACTCAAATAATATGCTAAAGAAAGTTGAAAATTATATTCAAAAACTGCAATTACTAAATTTAAACGATAAAGTAATTGTAGGAGTAAGCGGTGGTGCCGATTCTATAGCATTGTTACATATTTTGCATACGCTTGGTTATCATTGCATTGTGGCCCACTGTAATTTCAAATTGAGAATGGATGAATCAGACACTGATGAAGAATTTGTACGAACGAATGCTTTAAGTTTAAAAATACCTTATTATAGCATCAATTTTGAGACTATTGAATATGCCAAAGCACATAAAATTTCTACTGAAATGGCTGCCAGGGACTTAAGGTACAATTGGTTTACAAAATTAATGACTGATAACCAGGCGCAAGCCATTGCAGTGGCTCACCATGCCGATGATAGCATCGAAACTTTACTAATGAATTTAGTGCGAGGAACCGGATTAAAAGGAATGACCGGCATTTCAGCTCGAAATGGAAATGTGGTACGTCCCCTACTCTGCTCAACCCGCATCGAAATAGAAAATTATTTAATGAAATATAATTTGGAATATCGAACTGATTCGAGCAATGCCACTTTAGATTATACCAGGAATAAATTCAGAAATCAGGTTTTACCTCTGTTAAGGGAAATAAATCCTTCTGTACAACAAACACTTTACAATACTACAAAAAGATTTGAAGATATTAATGCTGTTTATAATAATGCCATTGAAAGTATTAAAAATGACATAATTGTAAAAACTGACTCGGGCATAATTATCAATATTCAAAAATTAAAAAAACATGATCATATAGATTCCATATTATTCGAAATTCTTTATAGCTATGGTTTTCATCCTGATACAATACAAAAAATCAGTACAATTATTGAGGGAGAGACTGGCAAAGTATTTTATTCGGAAAAATATAGATTGTTGAAAAATAGAGACCAACTTATTGTAAGTAAAATTGTTAATTTGGATAAAAAACAATTCCAAATTTCAGAATCGGACAATATAATTTTTGAACCTTTTACATTGGAAATAAAGCGTTTAGAAAACACTGCAGATTTTATACTTTCAAAAAATCCATACATTATTCATGTTGATGCTGAAAAAATTTCATTTCCGCTAACAATTCGGAAATGGACAATTGGCGATAGTTTTTTCCCTTATGGTATGAAAAACCGGAAAAAATTAAGTGATTTTTTTATTGACAATAAATTAAGTTTAATTGATAAAGAAAATGTTTGGCTATTGCTCACTGGAAACGAAATTTTATGGATTGTGGGATATAGAAGTGATAATAGATTCAGAATTTCGGATAAAACAGAACAAATTTTAGAAATTAGTGTTTCTAATATATAAACATTTATTAACATTGCATTTTTAAAAGTTTAAAAACCAATGAATAACGAAAATACTCAGGATTTACCATTAGTTGATAAGGACTATTTGCTTCAAAAAATGCCCGGTAAGGGTGGCTGGACTTATGTAATGCTACCCGAAATATCGTCGGATAAACATACACATTTTGGTTTGGTAAAAGTTAAAGGAACGATAGATAATTATGAAATCGAAAATTACAATTTAATGCCTATGGGAAATGGCAATTTAATTTTATCGGTTAAAGCTGAAATTCGCAAAATAATTGCAAAGCAAGAAGGAGATTGGGTACATGTTAAACTCTATTCACAAAGTTTACCACAAGTAAGTAAAAAAGATTTTCATATTTGCTTAAATGACGACCCAACAGCATTGATTAACTACAACCAACTAACTGAAAATGAACAAAAAACAATCATAGACTGGATTTTTTCGGTAAAAAACGATGATTTGCGAGTTGAAAGAATTGCCCTTAGCTTGGAAAAATTGAGCAATAGTCATAAGTAACTAAAGTTCAATATGTCACCAATAAATTTGCTAAAATAAATTGATTTAAAAAATATTATAAAAAAAACTGTCATTTAATTTGCTTAATCCAAAATTAGTAGTAATTTTGCAAAGATTTCAAATCAAACAAGAAGCAAACCTGCTTTTACCAAAATAATCAACAAATAAAATTCATTCACAAAAAAACGTTTTTTCCATTAGGAAAATTGCCTCTAAACGTTTATTTATTACCTTATGAGTAACTACAACATTTTGCAATTGAATGCGAAAGAACTGTCTGAACTAAAAGACATCGCAACTGAATTAGGACTTAAAGTATCTAATTCGGCAAAAAAAGAATCATTGGTTTATGAAATATTAGATCAACAAGCAGTTGCCAATGCGCAACGCAAAATCTCCACTGAAAAACCCGATGCCGACCGCAGAAAAAGGCTTCGTGTACCGGTAAAAAAAGATGCAGAACAAAAAGCACCGGTAGTTAATACCGAAAAAGCAAAAGTAAGCACCAAAGAAATTCAGGCTAAAAAAGCTGAAACACCCAAAGTTATTGAAAAATCAATAAACTCTTCCGAAATTAAATCAACCCCTGCTCCTACTACACCTAATGCAGCTGCTCCGGTTCAGACACAAACTCCGGCAAATAAAAAGCCAAAAGCTAAAACACCCAAAAAGCCAGTTCTAAAACCTGTAGAAGTAAATGTCGACTCACAATCTCCACAAGTTTCGGAAATTGTAACAACTCCACATACTGAAGTTATAGAAGAGTCAAAGAAAAATGATGAAATCATACCTTTCACAAAAAAAATTATATTAGCACCTGCTATTGATGCTGAAAATGGAGAATCTGAAAGTATTGATATACAAGAATCTACAAGTGAAAATGATACTGAAACTGTTTCATCTATTGTGGAAAAAACAAAAGTCATCAACGTTGATTCAAAATTCAGCAAACAAGTTATTGTTAACAATCAGGGAAATGGAAATGGAAATGGCAACAATAACAATAATAATAATAATCGGAATAAATTTAATCAACAAAGACCTGAAAAACAGGAAAAACAATTCGATTTTGATGGCATATTAGAAGGAACCGGAACACTTGAAATGATGGCTGATGGATATGGTTTTTTACGTTCGGCCGATTATAATTATTTAGCTTCGCCTGATGATATTTATGTATCACAATCACAAATTAAATTATTTGGACTTAAAACCGGCGATACCGTTAATGGCGCTATTCGTCCGCCAAAAGAAGGTGAAAAGTATTTCCCATTAATCAAAGTAAATAAAATTAACGGTCGTTCACCTGAATATGTACGCGACAGAGTACCTTTTGAGCACCTTACGCCTCTTTTTCCGGATGTAAAATTCAATTTAACAACAGGAAAAAACGACTCATTATCAGCTCGTATGGTTGATTTATTTTCACCAATAGGCAAAGGTCAACGTGGATTAATTGTAGCTCAACCCAAAACAGGTAAAACAGTTTTACTTAAAGAAATTGCAAATGCCATAGCTGCAAATCACCCTGAGGTGTATATGATAGTTTTATTAATTGATGAAAGGCCTGAAGAAGTTACAGATATGGCCAGAAGCGTACGCGCAGAAGTAGTTTCTTCAACTTTTGACGAACCGGCCGAACGACATGTAAAAGTGGCATCTATGGTACACGAAAAAGCCAAAAGAATGGTAGAATGTGGACAAGATGTTGTTATTTTACTCGATTCAATTACACGCTTAGCCCGTGCATATAATACTGTTTCACCTGCTTCAGGTAAAATACTTTCGGGCGGTGTTGATGCCAATGCATTACATAAACCCAAACGTTTTTTTGGAGCTGCTCGTAATATCGAAAATGGAGGAAGCTTAACAATTATTGCAACTGCATTAACCGAAACCGGATCAAAAATGGACGAAGTAATTTTCGAAGAATTTAAAGGTACCGGTAATATGGAACTTCAACTCGACCGTAAATTATCGAACAAACGAATTTTCCCTGCTGTTGATATTATGGCTTCGAGTACTCGTCGCGACGATTTATTGCTTGATAAGGATACATTGAACCGCATGTGGATTTTACGCCGTCATTTATCAGACATGAACTCAATTGAAGCCATGGAATTCTTAAAAGATCGTATGGAACGAACTGAGAATAACGATGAATTTTTAGTTTCGATGAATGCTTAATTAGAATTAAATAAAAAAATATCTTCAACAGCCTCATTGCAAAAAACAATGAGGCTTTTCTTTAAAAATACATAATAATTAAAATACAAAACACAATGACAAAAACAAATAAATTCAGTTCTATAATTCTAATATTCAGCATAATACTTTTTGTTTCGTGTGAGAAAAACGAAGTTACAAGCGTAAGTATGAGTAGTGCTAGCAAGATTTTAAATATTGGTGATATTGATTCATTATATGCAAAAACAGCGTACAAAGGTGATATTGTTCCATCTGTTACTTGGAGTACAAGCGATAATTCGGTTGTAAAAGTAAAAGATGGTGAAATTGAAGCAATTAAAAAAGGTACTGCAGTTATTACCGCCAAAGCTGGTGATAAATCAGCAATATGCAACATAACCGTAAGTGATGAATTTTCACCAAAAATGACACAAGGTGAACTCTGGTATTATGGCGATGCTTATGAAACAAATATATCGAATAATTTCGTAGTGTATTTGGCTACAAGTGGAATTAAAATGGAAGACTTTTCGGGTAATGGTGAAATAATGTATTTAGAATTTAACACTTCATTGACTGCAAAAAACGCTCTTCCTGCTGGAACTTACAACATGACAACTTTTGATATTGAAAAATTCAGTCCTTTTTCAATAGTACCTGGTTTTGAATATGAAGGGAATAAATTTGGGACTTGGTACTTTGGTAAAATGGCAAATGATGTAATAAATGGTATTGCAATTGTAAGCTTAAGCAATAATATATACACAATTCAATATGATTTAGTTGATTATTATGGAAACTTAATCACCGGATCATTTGTTGGAAATTTACAATGGTACGATGGTAGCGGAACTGCTCAAACTGTAAAAAAGAAGCTAAAACCTGTTTTTAAAAGATAAAGGTTGTAGTGTGGTTTGGAGTTTGATGTTTGATGTTTGATGTTAGAAGATTTGAAGATTTGAAGATTTGAAATTGACAGAAAATCTAACACATTAGTTATAAAGCCTTTAATCTTGGTTCTTGATTCTTGGTTCTTGAATCTTGAATCTTGAATCTTGAATCTTTATTCTTTGCTCTTTAATCTTTGCTCTTTAATCTATTAAAAAAAATGAACCCTTTCATGCTAATAATACGCAACCTAAAATATTTTAAAAAAGAGCATTTACTGCTCTTTTTGGGTTTAGCTCTAAGTACCGCTATTCTAACTTCGGCGCTTATTATTGGTGATTCGGTAAAGTTTAGTTTAAATAATATTGTTGAAAAACGACTGGGCAAAACTCAACAAATAGTTATCACGCAAGAAAAATTTTTTCCATCCACTTTTGCAAAAACTTTATCGAAAGAATTAAATCTGAACATTGCTCCAATACTTCAGTTGCGCGGAATGGCTTCGAGTGATAATTCAGACCAAAGCGCACCAGATGTTCAAATATGTGGCGTAGACAATAGATTTTGGGATATTGGAAATTGCAAAATGCCCTATTTGATAGATAATGAAGTTATTATCAATTCAAAATTAGCTGACAAACTACAATTAAAAGTAGGAGATGAAATTTTTATCAGAGTTGAAAAAGTTAGTTTTGTTACAGAAAATGCTCCTTTTGTTCCTACCGAAAATAATAGCAATGCGCTAAGAATGAAAATAAAAGCCATTGCTGACAAGGAAAAGTTTGGAAATTTTGATATTCAAGCTAATCAAATAACACCATTCACTATTTATTTTTCAATAACTAAATTATCAAGCTTAAATTTCAAGGGAAGTTTTGCAAATATGATGCTTATTCCTAAAAATGAAAAAAACATTGAAGAAATAAATTCAGCAATAAAGAAGTGTTGGACTATTGATGTTATTAACTTGAAAATAAGACCAATAACAAATCAAAATAAGCTTGAGTTAAGTTCTGATAAAGTATTTATAGAAGATAGCATTCTCCATATTTTGCAGAAAAACAACTTAAATCCTGAACCACATTTTACTTATTTGATAAACTATATTAGTGCAAAAAACAAAGTTACACCATATTCATTTGTCTCAGCATTATCACATTACCCAGGGTATGAATTAAAAAACAACGAAATTATTATCAATTCGTGGTTAGCTGATGATCTGGGAGTTAACATCAACGATACAATTAGTTTACAATACTTTACGCTAGAAACTTTTAGAAAATTAGAAGAAAAATCAAGTAAATTTATTGTAAAACATATTATAGAAATTAAGGGGTTTGCTGCCGATAGTCTGTTAATGCCTGCATTCGAAGGTCTTACAGGTGTTGATAAATGTAGTGATTGGGAGGCCGGAGTTCCCGTAGACTATTCCAAAATTAGAGATAAGGATGAAGCTTGGTGGAAAAATCATAAAGGTACGCCTAAAGCATTTATAAATTACGAAAAAGCTATTGAATTATGGGGAATGAGTTTTGGAAATTCAACAAGTATTCGTTTTGATAATCAAACAGATACAACAAAAATTAAAAAAGCAATTTTGAAAAACCTACAACCATCTAATGTTGGTTTAAATGTTTTTGACATTAAAAATGATTCAACTTGGTCGGCTTCTAATGCAGTTGATTTTTCTCAATTATTCCTGGGTTTAAGTTTTTTCCTTATAATTGCTGCATTTTTATTAAGTGGATTACTTTTTTCAATGATGGTGGTTCAACGTAAAAAGGAACAAGGCATTTATCTTTCGATAGGATTATCACGACAACTAATTTATAAATTATTCTTTACTGAAGGGGTTTTAAATGCTGTAATCAGTAGTTTTGCAGGAGTTTTTTTGGGAGTTCTTTTCAGTCAATTCATATTGTTTTTCTTAAATTCTATTTGGTTCGATATAGTTCGAACGTCATCTATATTACTGTATATCAATCCGATTTCTTTAGTAATTGGTTTTTTAAGCAATATATTGATTTCTTCTATTGTGATTTTTTTAATTCTAAAATCACATTTCAAAAAACAAATTAATGAATTAAACAGAAATACAAATAACAAACAATTTATCGAAATGCTGCGAAACAGAAAAATTAGTTTCTGGACAGGTTTAATTTCAGCATTTGCAATTATTACATTAACTATATTTAGTTTTCAAAATAATTTAAACCAAAATAGCACAATTTTCTTTATTGTTGGTTTTTTGCTTTTAATCTCACTTAGCGCTTGGTTTGCATTTTTTCTATTAAGAAGCAACAATTCTTTACCTGCAAATATGACTAATTCATATTTGGCAATTAGAAACCTTAAATACGACTACAAACGCAATGTACTAATTACAAGTATTTTATCTATAGGAATTTTTATAGTTATCTCAACGGGAGCAAACAGAGCTGATTTTAAAAGAAATGCCAATAATAACAGTTCAGGTACCGGAGGTTTTACATTTTTTATTGAAACAAATTTAGCTATTAATACCGACTTGTCAACTTCCGAAGGTAGAGAAAAATTAGGTATTAATGAAAATTATACTGATTTGTCCTTTGTACAACTACTTAGAAATAAGAATGATGATGCAAGTTGCTTAAACCTTAACAGAATAATTCAACCGAGCATTCTGGGTGTTAAAACTTCTGAATTTTCAAAAAGGAATTCCTTCTTTTTTGTTAACTCGCTAAATGACAGTAATTTGTCATGGGACATACTTAATCGCCCTATGGCCGGAAACTGTATCCCTGCAATTTGCGATCAGACAGTAATAACCTGGGGATTAGGTAAAATGCTAGGTGATAGCATAATATATACCAACGAAAAAGGAAAAACAATTTATTTGGTTCTTGTGGGTGGTTTAGAAAGCTCTATTTTTCAGGGAAATCTAATAATTTCGCAAAAAGAATTTGAAAAACATTTTCCGTCTATCAGCGGTAGTAATATTATTTTAGCAGATGTTGTTCATAATCAATCTACCGAATTATATGAAAACCTCGAAAATGCTCTGAAAAACTATGGTGCGAAAATTGAAAGTGCTCCGGAGCGACTAGCTACATTTAATTCTGTTACAAACACTTATCTCGATATTTTTCTGGCTTTAGGTGGAATAGCTTTAATACTCGGCACATTTGGTATTGCCATTGTATTGATTCGAAGTATAAAATTGCGAGAAAATAATTATGCCATGATGCAGGCTTTTGGCATTTCACAAAGAAATATTCGCAAAATTATCATTATAGAATTTTCAATTATTCTGTTTGTTGGAATATGTATCGGATTGTTCGCAGCAATTACTTCCAGTTTTCAAAGTTTAATTACAAACAATGCAGATGTTCCCTATTTACTTCTTATTTCAATAGTTTTATTATTCACAATCAATGGATTAACTTGGATATTTATAGGAAGTAAATTGAGTATTAAAAAGAATTTTATTTCTAATCTGAGGAATGAGTAATTTTAGGTTATAATTTAGACTAAAAAGGATTAACGCAGTTTTATGTAAAATATTTATATGTAATATGCAAAAATAAATGATTTAAAAGTATTATCTTTTTCAATATTTAAATACTTATACTAGCCAAAATTAATAGCAGGAATTTATTCAAAACACTTAAATAAATGTTTATCTAATATACCTTTAAGTAGTATTGAATCGATAGGTTTAGTAAGAAAATCATTCATTCCTGAATTTATAGCTTTCTCTTTTTCTTCATCAAGCGCACCAGCTGTAAGCGCAATTATTGGTGTATCTTTAATTATTTCCATGTCGAGTGCACGAATAGTTCTTGTCGCTTCCATACCATCCATTTCGGGCATTTGTACGTCCATTAGTACCAAATCAATATGCCTTTGCTTTACAATTTCAACTGCTTCGAGTCCATTGTTTGCTTCTACAATTTCAACATCAGGTAATATACTCCTTATCATAGCTTTAGCTAAAAGCATATTCATCTCTACATCCTCAGCTATCAGTATCACTTTTCTGCTTATATCGCTTTCAATTTCATTATTAATAATTTCTTCTTCAAAAATCGAATCTGAAATTTGTTCTTCATTACAAATTTTATCTGTTATTAATTCAAATAAATCATCAGTTTTAATAGGTTTCATAAACTTACACTTAATCCCATATTGATTTGATTCTTTATTAACATGATCCTCATCTGTTGCATTATACATTAAAGCTATAATTAATTTACTCGAGCATATATCCAGTTTATTCCTAATTAAAGATGTTATTTCAAAACCATCCATATCCGACATATTAAAATTGCTAAGAAACAAATCGTATTTATTAGATTTTAGTTTTAACAACGCATCGAAAGAACTCTCGCAAAGCGTATAATTTACACCCCAATAATCAAAGTGAGTAGAAATATTTTTTAAGTTATGTACGTTATTATCAAGCACTAACACGTTTTTATTAACCACCACAAATTTATTATCAACAGATTGACTTTTAAACTCTGCATCAACACTAAAATGGAAAGTACTCCCTTTACCCCAAACGCTATCAAGCTTTAGTGGGCATCCCATTTTTTCGGCAAGTAAATTTGAAATAACCAAACCAAGTCCAGTACCACCAAATTTTCGTGTAGTTGAAACATCGGCTTGGGTAAAAGCTTTAAAAAGTCTTTGTTTTTGTTCCTGTGTAATTCCAATACCGGTATCACGTACCGAGAACTGAAATGTACCTTTGTTGCCAACAACATTATTAAACTCAAGTTTCATTTCAATTTCACCTTTATTGGTAAATTTGATAGCATTACTCAACAGATTAATTAAAATTTGTTTTAAACGGACTGGGTCAACAAGTATAGTTCGTGGTAGGTTGGGTTGGGTAGTTAATAGCAATTCAAGTCCTTTACTTGCAGCTAGATACCGAACAATTTCAATGGTTTTTTCGAGTAAATCGTAAATGTCAGTTTCTACAATTTCCAAATCGAGTCTCCCCGCCTCTATTTTTGAAAAATCAAGAATATCGTTAATAATATCCAGCAATGCCTTGCCTGCATGACTTACATTCTCTGTAAATTGTTTTTGAGTTTTATTTAATTGTGATTTAAGCAGTAACTCAGTAAATCCCAATATCGAGTTCATTGGAGTTCTGATTTCGTGGCTCATATGCGCCAAAAATTCACTTTTAGCTCGATTAGCTTGTTCAGCTTGTTGTTTGGCTTTGTCAATTGCTAAAGCCTTGTCTTCCAATTCTCTATTTAATGCCAGAACACCTTTATTTGTTTCTTCCAGCTCATTGTTAATAATTTCAATTTCTTCGTTCCTTTCCTGCAAATTCTTGAGCAGAAATACCAATTCATTGTTTTGAGCATGAATTGTTTCAACCATACTCGAATCGCCTCGCTCAATTGTTTTTCCAAACGCAACTTGTATTGAATGAAGCATTTCAATATTAATTGATTCTGAAAATACCGGAAGCCATTTAGCAATGGTTATTTTAGTGCCTTTTCCTGTAGCTGTTTGAATGTCAAAGTCATCCATCAATCGTTGAGAACCGCTTAAGCCGACTCCCATTCCGTTTTTAGATACAAATGAACCGTTTCTTATTTCATCTAATTGTTGAATTCCATGACCTTGGTCTTTAAATTCAATCACCACTCCATCCGAATTATCCGATCGTTTAGCAATAAAAAAAATTATATTACCACCATTGGCATGTTCCATCATGTTGCGACTCAACTCAGAAACAGCTGTACCAATACGAATGCAAGAAGTCTTGTCGAATTTAATTTCTTGTGCAAGAATGGAGCCCAAATTACGTGCACGTACTACGTCCGATTCAAATTGAATCGGGATAGTACCTACTTTATGTAGAGTAGTTGATAATAAGAACGGTGGCATCATCATTAATTCTTGAATAGTTATTAATTAAAAAATCAGCATTCTTTTGTGGATGTTCTTTCCAGTCAATATCATCATTGTTCCAACGGGTATTTATACCATCGCTAAAAAGACAAAGTGAGTCTCCTTGATCAAAAGTCAATTCAAAAACATTTGGTGTACGAATATTGTGTCCTAATATCCCACCAAAAGAAATTAAACTTTTTTTGCCATTTGATGTTTGTATAAAACCTTCGATATTACCTACTCCAACAAAATAGATTTTTGATGTTTCAATATTAATTATGGCAATCCCCACTACAGCTCCCCGGGTTCCTCGGGCTGCTTGATGTATATATTTTACCAATTTATCAAGAGGAAGGTCACTTTTAAGGAGAATTTGTTCCTTTATTAAATTCGATGCCAAATGTGCTTCTTTACCATGACCTAAACCATCAATTATGGCTACCATAGTTTTTGTTGGACTTAAATGACTTATTAAATAAGTATCTCCATTCAGAGTTTCGCCGGGTTTTGGACGAGAAACTGCACCTGTTATCAAACTATGATTTGTTCCTAACCAACGATTATCAGGAACCCATTTTACAATACGTATACAATGTTTATAATTATGTGAGGTTTGAAAATCTAATCCATTTACCGATACGTCTAAAGTAGGGTTTACTTCGAAAATATCTGAAAATCTGCGAATTGTGCCCAATCCGATTCCTAGTGTTTTTGTATCGGTAACACCGTCGAGTATGGCATCATCAACATTCACAATTCCATTTCCTCCATCACAGCACCATATTTCAATGGCCTTACTATCATCATCGCTTTGTAACTGGCAAATCATTATTTTGCCCTTACCTCCACCATGTTTTAAAACATTTGTTACTAATTCAGAAACTAGGATTGCAACTTCACCGGTTTTCACACTATCAAATCCTAGTTGACCTGCTAAACTTACAGCTTTTCGTCTACATACACCCACATCAGCATCACTATCTATCTCAAGTATGAGTATTTGTTCACGATTCATCTCCATTTTGTTATTCTTACAGTTGTTCCTACATTTAGCTTGGAATATATCTCAAAAATATCAACAAGTCTTTTCGACCCTGGTAAACCATAGCCCATTCCTTGTCCAGACGTATATCCATCGGTCATCACTAAATCAATATTTTCAATTCCAGGTCCTTTATCAATACAGGTTATTATCAATGCATTACGCTCCTGAACAAGACCTTTTTCAATAATCACCTCACCTCCACCAGCATACATATACATATTTCTAAAAAGCTCGGAAACTGCTGTAGTTATACGGGTTTGATCAACAATTCCCATACCGGCTTCTTTAGCGTATTGACGCACTATCTGCCTGGCTTTTACAATGTCATATTCGTTTTGAATTGGACAATTTTCGAGCAATTCCCAGCTTTTATCTGATACTATTTCATGCATTTGCAAGTAATTTAATCCTTATTTAATCGTTTCTCAAGCATTTCCATTCCATACTCCATATTTAGAGCTGTATCAACACCAGGCATTTCAAGTCCAAGTTCTACCAATGTAATAGCTACAGCCGGCTGCATACCAACAATAACAACTGCTGCATCCATTATAGCCGCCATAGATGCCATACCCGAAAGAACTCTTCCAATAAATGAGTCTACCATTTCGAGTGTAGAAATATCAATTAATACTCCCTTTGCACCTGTACGATGAATTTCTTCTAAAATTTGCGATTGCAACTGGATGGCTAATCTGTCATGCATATCTACTTGAATTGAGACAATTAAGTAGTCGCGAATTTTAATAATCGGGATTCTTTTTTCGTTAAAAATCATAGCTTATAATTGATTTTCTTCTTGTTCGAAAAAGTTTGTTTTAATTTTTCCACCAACGAGTTGATCGTTTTTCTTCATAGCATAAATCATGGCATCTTGAAGTGTGGCTTTAGTAAGTATATTGGATAAATTAATACCCAAATGCACTATAGTTTGAGCAATGGCAGGGCTAATACCACTTACAATACACTCAGCTCCCAATAAACGTGCCGCAGTTACTGTTTTAAGCAAGTGATTAGCAACTTGTGTATCAACAGTTGGAACACCAGTAATATCAAGAATAGCAGTAGTACAACCTGTTGCAACAATTTTTTGCAACAAATTTTCCATCATTATTTGAGTTCGCTGGCTATCGAGGGTACCAATAACAGGTAAAATAAGTATATTGTCCCAAACTTTGGAAACAGGACTCGACAACTCCATTAAATCTTCTTGCTGTTGAAGTATCGTTTTTTGTTGAACCTGAATTTTCTGAAGTTTTTCTTCCATTTCAGCTTTCATTTTAAGACTTTTTTTCAACTCATGGGTTAAGTCGTCAATCAATAGGTTGATTGCTTGTTCTACACCGGTTAAATCATCTTCAATGTCAGATTCGATTCTAATGTCCAGATCGCCTGCGGCAACTGATGATAGCACATCTTCAATATGATCGATACGTGCTTTGGCATTTTTAATTTGAGTGTTTGCTTCCATAATATATTTTATCTTTTACTTTTTAACCATTTTATTGCTTCCTCATTTGTTTTGAAGAAATCTCCGTTTAATTTTACTATACCTGTTTTTATTAATACTTTAGCCATAATTCTGTTGTAAGCTGAACCTCCAACAAAAGCCACTTCCGATAAATTTAGTTTGCTTAAAGCCTCAGCCAGTGCTTCTCTTGTTTCTCGGTTTTCGACAACATAAACATCACTTATTATTGATATTAATTGTCTGAATCTTTTATCTTCTAATAAAGATCTAAGATTTTCGGACAATGGTTCAATATCAATAAGTTTTAAGTTCGCATTTGAACTAAGAACAACCACTTCATTTTCTTCGTCGTACTTTAATTCGTGATCCATAATATTCTGTTTATTTAAATTGAAAAATTAATTTAGCTTTAAATTTATAATCTTTTCTTTTTATTTTGCAAGCCTAAAAAATCATCTTTTACTTTTCAACCATTTAATTGCATCTTCATAAGTTTTAAAAAAATCTCCATTAATTTTTATCAAACCAGTTTTAATAAGTACACGGGCAATCATTCTATTTGCTGCACTACCCCCGACAAAAGCAACTTCCGTAATTTTCAGTTTGGATAATTGCTCACTTGTTGCTTCACGTGTATCACGATTTTCAACATTGTGTGTATCGCTCATCACCACCAACAATTGTCGATAAGGTTTGTTTTCGAACATATTTTTTACTTCTATAAAAATCGGATCAACTTCTTTTTGCAAGAAGTGATTCTTAAAAATTAGTACTCCAATGGCGTTTTCTTCGTCATACTTTAATTCATGTTCCATGCTATACTGATTTTAAATAAATGATTTTGTTATGTAATGGGCAAAGATAATGAAAATAAATTCACAAATGAATAAAAGAATAGTTTGTTTTATGTTAATATATGCATATTTTTAAAACTTGAAATTAAAATGCAATATTTATCTAATTTTTTGCACATTTTAGCTTAATTTGTGCTCTAAAAACTAATGTTTCATTAGTTCTAAAAATTTTTAAAATAATACCACAACAGGGCGATAATTTGTATTATCGCCCTGTTGTGGTATTATTAAGAAGTAATTTATTCGCTTTTCAAATAGGTAATTAAATATTTAAAATTTTCAATTAAAATTGATATCAACAAAGCAATGACAAATCCTATCAAAATACTAATTACTCCATATTTCACTCTTCCATTCTCAGGTATTGGATTTACAACAAAATTTGAAGGCAAAATAATCGGAGCTTTAAACCCCTCTAATCTAAATTGAACTCCTGCTTTAATATTTTGTAATTCTATAAGTTCCCCGTAAAATAACTGTTTTCTTTGCTCTCCTATTAACAATTTATTGTTTTCAATATTGAGTTGTTGGTCATTCTGTTTAAAATAATTAACTCTTGCTAAACTATCAATGCGTTTTGATTCCGTCTCGCAAATATTAATTGTTGACAACATATTGCTTTTTTCAATATTATAACTGTTAAGTAAAACTGAATTTGTATTTAAAAAATTTAGTATTGCGTTTTGAACAATGGGAACTTGATTTATATTTTTTGTTTTAATTACAAAATACAATCTATCTTTCATTTTCAAATTTAAAGTATCGCTAAGCGAATGTTTGTTATCAAAAT
Source organism: Paludibacter jiangxiensis (assembly GCA_945870155.1). Lineage (GTDB taxonomy): Bacteria > Bacteroidota > Bacteroidia > Bacteroidales > Paludibacteraceae > Paludibacter > Paludibacter jiangxiensis_A. Next base: position 21,756 of record CAMBSB010000034.1, read on the forward strand.
CAACTTCATCAGCGACATCATCATCTAAATAATCAATAACATCATAACTGCTAATTTGCACAATATTTTTTGCAATGCTATCGGGTAATGATAATTTAATTCCAAAACTCAATGATTTATTCCTTGTAGAAGAAGCTTGTAATTGTTTCATAACTTCTTTAACTGTTTGTGCTTGCGGTCCGTTAATCATTGCCATTGCTTCTGCTCTATAAATTCTAGCTGACGAACGGGAGAAGTATTGACCCAAAATTATAGCCAAAACAAGAATGATTATTACTACAATTCTATTTCTATAACAAAGTTTTAATGCTTTACCAATTGTTTTAAAAATGTTTTGGAAAATATTACCTAGCCAATTAAAAATTATGGTTAGTAATTGTAATAAATTGATTTCCTTAGAGTTATTTTCTTCCATAATACAACAATTTATGTGTTTTTAGTGTCAAAATTCATAATTATTAAAACAGTACAATTATGAAAGATTTAGTTCAGACTTTTGTCATCAAAATTTTCTTCGTCTGTATTTATTTCTTCATAATTCAAATCATCTTCTACATTTATTTCATCATCATCTTCTTCCCAAACTTTTAATGGTTTTTGTGGACCTGCATTTTTATATAAAAAAGATAATAACAAACCAGATATTCCTCCGGACAAGTGACCTTCCCAAGATATTGGATCATTAATTTCCCATGGGAATAAATGCCATATCATACTTCCATATAGAAATGTAACAGTTAATGATATTGCAATTAAAGGTATGTGTTTTCGGATTATTCCACTAAAAAAAAGAAAAAAAGCAACAGAATAAATTAAACCACTTGCTCCAATATGCCAACTTTCACGACCTATTACCCACAGAATGACACCACTAATAAGATAAGAAAAAATCAGAATTTTAGTTGCTATTTGTTTATAAAAAAAATACAAACATACGACTAAAGCCCAGAATGACAATACATTATTTATTAAATGCCCCCAACCTGAATGTATAAAAATATATGTAAAAATGCCCCAAATGTGATTAAAATCTCTTGGATATACACCAGCTTTATGAAAATCTAAATCTAACCCAAACTCAATAATAAAAACCAATATAAAGCTAATACATATTAGAGTTGGGATAAATATAGCATGTATAAATTGTCTGCGCTCAGGGCTTAGTTTTTCATTGAAAATCATAAATTTCAAACTATTTTTACATTACTATGTTTTGTATAACGTAGATATTATTTGAAAATTATAAATATTACTCTATTTTTTTGATTATATTTTCAAATAATTTGCAATTTATTAAACATCAATGCTTTATAAATACTAAAAAATAATTTTCGAATATTTAGTTTAAATTTTCACAAATGAAGGAATTAAACTTAAGGAAAATTGATTTGCAGGTCTTATTCATAAGTTTAATAGCAATCAACTGTTCTATATTTAACATTTTAAAATAAATACGCAAATTTTCAATATTAACAAATATACTTAAAACGAATTGAAAATTAGTTCAAAATACTGTCTATTCCTTCGTAGTAATTAATAAAAGCTTTATTAACTAATCTATTTCCTCCAGCTGTTGGATAATTTCCTGTAAAATACCAATCGCCTGTATGATTAGGACAAGCAGCATGTAAACCATCAATTGTTTGATAAACTAATTCTACCGGACAATCAACATCTGTAGGCGTTAACATATGTGCTATCTGAACTGAAATTTCATCTTGAGTAAAAGGTTTATAAATTTCTGTAACGTAATTAATTATCTCTTCCTTTGGTAAATTTTCCTGAGCTTTCGATTTAGAATAAACCTCATCAATTATTGATTGACGACCCGTATTTTTCAATAATTCTATGGCAGCTCTAAAAGCACAAAACTCATTCATACGCGCCATATCTATACCATAATAATCGGGATAACGAACTTGAGGCGAAGATGAAACTATGACAATTTTTTTTGGTTCTAAACGGTTCAAAATTTTCAAAATACTTTGTTTGAGTGTAGTGCCTCTAACAATTGAATCGTCAATAGCAACCAAATTATCAACTTTTGCTCTACGAATTGAGCCATAAGTAACATCGTAAACGTGTGTTGCTAAATCGTTTCGCTCATTATTTGTAGAGATGAACGTACGTAATTTGATATCCTTTATTAATACCTTTTCAACTCTAATCGGTGCATTATTTGTCGCTTTTTTTATTCCATCTGTCATTCCATAAAAAGCAACTTCGGCCGTGTTTGGAATAAATGAAAAAACAGTATTTTCTATATCGTTATTTATTGCTTTTAAAATTGGTTGTGCCAATGTCTCACCTAGCCGTTTGCGTTCTTTGTAAATATCAATATCGCTTCCTCGTGAAAAATATATACGTTCGAAAGAGCATTTAGTTAAATTGAGTGATTCGGGTCTGATAGTTTCAAATTTGACAGTTCCATCCTTTTTAATTATCATTGCTTCACCCGGTTTCAATTCATGTACTTCTTCTTCTTTCACATTCATAGCAGTCTGAATCACAGGTCTTTCAGATGCAGTTACCACAGTTTCATCATTTATAAAATAATAAACCGGACGAATACCTTTGTGATCGCGAAAAACAAATGAATCGCCATGTCCTAACATTCCACAAATTGCATATCCACCATCCCACGTTTTTTCCGATTTGCGAATGAATGATGCAATATCAAGATTATCTTCAATTTTTTTGGTTATAACCAAATCGTTTGTGTAGCGTTGTCTTATTTTATTATACTCTTTTTGTACTTCTCTATCAAGCTGAAATCCAAGCGATTCAAGCATCAGAAAAGTATCACCTTTATCGCGTGGATGTTGACCTTTTAGTGTGAGATGCTCAAATATTTCTTCCACATTAGTTAAATTGAAATTTCCTGCCAGTACCATTGTTCTATTCTTCCAGTTATGACGACGTAGAAAAGGGTGAACATAAGACAATCCACTTTTACCCGTGGTACTGTAGCGTAAATGACCCAAATAAAGTTCTCCGGCAAACGGTAATTCAAGTTTTGCTTTTTCAGTATTTGATAAAACTTCATGTGAGACATTGGACATTTTTTTGTTTATAGTTGCAAAAATTTCCTGAATAGCATTTTTGCCTTCAACTCTATCGCGCCATATATATTCCTCACCCGGAGGCATATCGAGTTTAACTGTAGCCAGTCCTGCACCCTCTTGGCCTCTATTATGTTGTTTCTCCATAAGCAAATACATTTTTTGCAATCCGTACTGCCAGGTACCATATTTTTCTTGATAATAATTAAGAGGCTTTAAAAGCCTAATCATTGCTATACCGCACATAAATTTTGAATGGTTTGAAAAATTGAGAAAATGATTTTTAATTTAAATCTGATTTTAATATTAATTCAACTAAATTTAATAAAAAAACCCTCCAAGAGAAATCCGAAGGGTTTTTTTAATACATTTTATTCCACTGTTACCGATTTTGCAAGGTTTCGGGGTTGGTCAACATCGCAGCCTTTAACAACTGCTATATGATAAGCCATAAGCTGTAATGGAATTGCAGCTAATAATGGAACCAAACATTCTTCTGTTTCAGGAATGCTGATAGAATAATCGGATAAATTAGCTACAACAATATCACCCTCAGTAACAATGGAGATGATTTTACCTTTTCGTGCTTTAATTTCTTGAATATTGCTTACAACTTTTTCGTACATACCTACATTAGGTGCAATAACTACCACAGGCATTTCTTGTGTTATAAGGGCAATCGGTCCATGTTTCATTTCGGCAGCAGGATATCCTTCGGCATGTATATACGAAATTTCCTTTAACTTCAATGCACCTTCGAGCGCAACAGGAAAATTATATCCTCGTCCTAAATATATAAAATTCTGTGCATAAGTAAATGTTTTTGCAAACTGTGCTATGCTATCGTTTTGTTTAAGAATGTGATTAATTTTTTCAGGTATCAATCCCAATTGATGAGTTATTTTCAAATACTGTTCTTCGGACAATGTACCTTTTTCTTTTCCAATGATAAGAGCTAACATGGTAAGAACAGTAACCTGAGCGGTAAAAGCTTTGGTTGAAGCAACTCCAATTTCAGGACCGGCATGTGTATAACAACCGGAATCTGTATTGCGAGGTATGGAAGCGCCAACAACATTACAAATACCAAAAATAAATGCTCCCTGCGATTTTGCTAATTCTACAGCTGCTAAAGTATCGGCAGTTTCGCCCGATTGAGAAATTGGAATTACAATATCATCCTTATGAATCACCGGTTTACGATATCGAAACTCTGATGAATATTCCACTTCAACCGGAATACGCGCAAATTCTTCAATAGCATATTTACCTATTAATCCGGCATGCCAAGAAGTTCCACAAGCAGTAATAATTATACGTTTTGCATTTAAAAATTTTTCTTTGTTATCAATAAAACCCGACAATGTTATATTGTTTTCTTCAACATTTACACGTCCACGCATGCTATCGCTCAAGGTTTTAGGTTGCTCAAAAATTTCCTTAATCATAAAATGCGGATAACCACCTTTTTCGAGCTGACTTAGTGTCATTTCTAGTTTGTTGATTTCCGGCGTTTTTTCAATATTCGAAATTGTTACAATTTTTATTTCCATGCCTCTACGCAATGTAACTATCTCTTCTTCACCTATGTAAACCACTTTATCAGTAAACTCAATTATTGGAGTTGCATCCGATGCTAAAAAATACTCATCTTCGCCTATACCCACTACCAAAGGACTGCCTTTGCGAGCAGCAACAATAACATCGGGTTCACTCTTCTCAATTACTGCAATAGCATAAGCGCCAACAACCTGATTTAATGCTAATTGTACCGCTGTACTTAAATCTACTTTATTTGTTTTCTTAACATACTCAATCAACTGAATTAGAACTTCTGTATCTGTTTCGCTCGAAAAAGTATATCCTTGTTCTTTTAAGCCTTCTTTTAAAACAGCATAATTTTCGATAATACCATTGTGGATAATGGCTAACTCTTCCGATTGTGAATAATGAGGATGAGCGTTTACCTGATTAGGCTCTCCATGAGTTGCCCAGCGTGTATGAGCTATTCCAATAGTTCCCTGAATATCTTTTTGTTCAGCAAATTGGATTAACTCAGCCACTTTACCTTTGGCCTTATAAACATTCAATTTATCGTTATTGATAAGTGCAATTCCGGCACTGTCATAACCACGATATTCAAGGCGCTGTAATCCTTTTATTAAAATTGGATAAGCCTGCTGCTTACCAATATAACCTACAATTCCACACATAAAAATTTTTTATAAAGTTTATAATTTATTTCTTAATCTATCCATTGCAATTTCAGTTCCTTCACGACTGCTAAACCCTGTAAATCGCATAAATCCTTCACCAGCATTACCAAATACAATACCCGGAGTTCCAACTATCTGAAACTCATAAAGTAATTGTTGAAAAAAACTCCATGAACTTTGATTTCGTGGTGTTTGAAACCAAATATAAGGCGAATTAACGCCTCCAAAAACCTTTAAACCTGCATTTAAAAGCTCTTGACGGATAATGCCAGCGTTAGTTAAATAATACTGAATTAATGATTGCACTTCACTTTTACCCTTTGGTGAATACACTGCTTCAGCACCTCTTTGTACAATGAACGAAACACCATTTGTATAATTTGCATTACGGCGTCCCCATAATTTGATAAGTGGAACTTCTTCGCCAATTTTGGTAAAAACTTTTAATTCATTTGGAAAAATTGAAAACCCACACCTCAAACCGGTAAAACCAGCTGTTTTTGAATAACTTCGTATTTCAATTGCAACTTTTTTAGCACCTTTAATCTCATAAATACTTTTTGGAATATCATCATCTTTTACATAAGCCTGATAAGCAGCATCATATACAATTATACTTTCGTGCTTAATTGCATAGTCAACCCATTTTTTAAGTTGAGTTTTGTTAAGCGAAGTTCCGGTAGGATTATTTGGATTGCAAAGGTAGATGACATCCACTTTCTCGGTAGGGAGTTCAGGTGTAAAACAATTATCCTGATTACATTTTAGGTATACAATATTACTCCATTTCTGCTCATCGGTCAAAAAACCGGCTCTACCACTCATTATGGTTGCATTTTCATATACCGGATAAACAGGTTCGGCTATTGCAATAATATTATCGCGACCAAGAATATGACCAATATTTCCAATATCAGATTTAGCACCATCACTTATAAATACACTCTCTTTATTGAGTGAAATACCCATTGAACGATAGTCCTTTAATATTTTTTCAATTAAAAAATCATAACCTTGAGGAGGACTGTAGCCTCTAAAAGTTTCCTTTACACCCATTTCAGCAATGGCTTTTTGCATTGCTAATTGTACTTCGTTAGGTAATGGACGTGTAACATCACCTACACCTAAGCGAATAATTTTGGATTTTGGATGAAGTAATTTGTAAGCGTTAACACGCTTCTCTATTTCGTCAAAACAATAGATTTCGGGAGTTTTTAGATAATTCTCGTTTGCTAATGCCATTCGTGAGAAGGGTTATTATTTTTAGGAAGAAATTTTTTTCGTGAAACAAAGTGCAAAATTGCATTTTTTTTTTGATTAATGAAAGTATTTGTAGTTAAAAAGTCTTCTAAATGATAAGATAATTTTGAATTAACAAAAAAAGCTAACACTTAATTTGAGAATAAACATTGATTTGATATTGATTGAATTAAAAGTATAATTCTCATATTTTGAATAATTATTATAAAAAATGATTTTAAGATAGGCTTTTTTGTTATTTTTGCAGATGCAATAAATTCATTTGGACTGTTAAGGATGAATATATTTATTTCTTTTAATTCATTATTTTTAAAACATTAGAACAAAAATAAATGGCACCTCGCAAACCTATAAAACCCGGCTCAAATTCTGATTCAAAAAAAGATGCTAAAGTTGAAAACAATCAACAAAAAAAGCAAAACACCAATACAAACAATGATAATAATTTGGAAAACATAAAATTGTTTTTTAAAGATGAACGAACACATTTTGTACTTGGGATATTCATTTTATTAGGAGTATTGTATTTTTCGTTGGCATTTACTTCATATTTCTTTACGGGTGCTGCCGACCAAAGTAAAATTGAATTGAATCTCAGCGATATGCTTAAAGAAAGATTTGCTGTTCAAAACTGGACATCTGTTACCGGGGCATTTTTGGCTGAAACATTTATACATAGATGGTTTGGTATATCTTCTTTCGCAATTATAGCATTTATAGGTTTAGTTGCATTTAAATTACTGAAAATCGGAAAAATCACTTTGTGGAAAAGCTTTTTTCATGCTTCATTTTGGCTAATATGGACTTCAATTTTATTAGGTTTTACCGTAAACCCTTATGTTAAAGATTGGCTGTTTTTTGCTCCCGGAGGACAGCACGGAGAAGTAATAAGCTTAATGATAAGCTCATACGTAGGCACTCCAGGTACGATAATGATATTGATCGGTTCATTTTTGTTTTATAGTATTATTAGTTCAAAAGCAACGATTCCGTTTCTTAAAAAAATATTTTCTAAAAAAGCAAAACATGAAAATATAATTATTGAAAATACAGATGTTGCTGATATTGAAGATTTTAAAGAAAATGAAGTTACTGTAGCAATAGGTACTGAAATTCTACAGGAAGATTGGGTTATAAAAGGAAATGACTCGGATGAAGATTTCATTATTGAACCTAAAATTAATACGGTTGAAAATGACATCAATGATGTTCCTTTTGAAATTGAAACCGGAAAAGATATTGAAGAGAATGAGCCTGTTGATAGTATTATAGTAGATTCTAAAGTAGATGATGAAAATGGGGATCCATTTTACAATGTATCAAAATTGGGAAAATACGACCCAACTATGGATTTATCGCATTATTTGCCGCCAACTATAGATTTACTCAAAATTTATGGCACTGATAATGATACCCAAATAGATATGATTGAGCAAAATGCGAATAAAAACCGCATTATTACTACCTTGCAAAACTATGGAATTGAGATAGATACTATAAAAGCCACTGTAGGACCTACAATCACCCTTTATGAAATTGTACCAAAAGCAGGTGTTCGTATTTCCAAAATTAGAAATCTGGAATACGATATAATGCTGAGTTTAGCAGCTACTGGCATACGTATTATTGCACCAATACCAGGAAAAGGAACTATCGGTATAGAAGTTCCTAACTCTGATCCGCAGGTTGTTTCAATGCATTCTATTATTGCTTCTAAAAAGTTTCAGGAATCGAAATTTGAATTACCGGTTGCATTTGGTAGGACAATTACAAACGATATTTTTATGGTAGATTTGGCCAAAATGCCACACCTCTTGGTTGCCGGAGCTACAGGTCAAGGAAAATCGGTTGGACTAAATGCGATTATTACTTCATTATTGTATAAGAAACATCCTTCGCAATTAAAATTGGTACTTGTAGATCCTAAAAAAGTAGAGTTTAATATTTATGCGGACATAGAAAAACATTTTTTAGCAAAATTACCAGATGGAGATGATGCAATTATAACCGATACAAGTAAAGTGGTAGAAACGCTCAATTCGCTTTGTAAAGAAATGGATGAAAGGTATGATTTACTTAAAAAAGCACATACAAGGAACATAAAAGAATATAACGAAAAGTTTTTTAACAGAAATCTCAACCCCGAAAAAGGCCATAGATTTTTACCTTATATAGTTGTTATTGTTGATGAGTTTGGCGATTTGATAATGACGGCCGGAAAAGAAGTTGAAATGCCTATTGCTCGCATTGCACAATTAGCGCGAGCTGTAGGTATTCACATGATTATTGCCACACAACGTCCATCGGTAAACATAATAACAGGTGTAATTAAAGCCAATTTCCCTGCACGTGTGGCATTTAGGGTATCTTCGATGATAGATTCCAGAACTATTCTTGATGCTCCGGGAGCAAACCAATTGGTGGGTCGGGGTGATATGTTGTTTTCGCAGGGTAATGACTTAATTCGTGTGCAATGTGCATTTGTTGATACACCAGAAGTGGAAAACGTTGTACATCATATTAAAGCTCAACAAAGCTATCCTACGGCATTTTATTTACCTGAATATTTGAGCAATGATGGTGAAGGAATTGATGTAAGTTCAGTAGATATGACCAAAAGAGATCCATTATTCGAAGAAGCTGCCCGACTAATTGTTGCCAATCAGCAAGGTTCTACGTCACTCATTCAACGAAAATTTTCGATAGGTTATAATCGTGCCGGAAGAATTGTTGATCAATTGGAAGTAGTTGGAATAATTGGACCTTTCGAAGGTAGTAAAGCCCGACAAGTACTTGTAATGGATGATTATCATTTGGAACAGATTTTGAGGAACTTATAAATATGTTCTAAAATTATAATCCAAAACTAAAGCAAAAACATAAAAAATGAAACGATTAAAAATTTCTATATTTTTATCACTATTATCGATATTCTGTATATTTTCTCAAAAAAACATTGCTGCTGAGCAAGTTATAAATAATTTAATTGCTAATGCAAATAACAATGTTATCAAAACAGAATTCATACTTTCTGTAATTGATAAAAAGACAGTAAATTCGCAGTCTAATTCAGGAGTGTTCATCATTAAAGGCACTAAATTTATGCTCGAAATGGATGATAACAAAGTTTGGTTTGATGGAAAAACTCAGTGGGCACTCATGTTACAAAATAATGAGGTTTCGATAACGGAACCAACTGTAGCTGAAATTGCTGAAATAAATCCGATGGCAATTCTTTCGGGATTCAAAGCCAAAAGCAATTTGAAATTTAGCAAATTGAAATCAGTAAAAAATCACATAGTAGAATTAACTCCAAAACAAAAAGCGAATGATTTTACTAAAATTGAAGTACAAATTGAAAAAAATACAGGAAATTTAAAATCGATGAAACTTTTTACTAAAAATGGATCAACATTATTGACTTTAAATAATTATAAAAGTGGGTTGAAAATACCGGATGATACTTTTACATTTAATAAATTGAAATATAAAGGTATAACAATAAACGATTTAAGATAATAAAACAAATATATATATATATGACAGAAAAAGTTCGTTGCCTGATTATTGGTTCAGGCCCTGCGGGATATACAGCCGCTATTTATGCTTCAAGAGCAAACCTTTCGCCCGTACTTTATGAGGGAATGCAACCCGGAGGACAGCTCACAACTACGAATGATGTAGAAAATTTTCCCGGTTATCCTGCTGGTATAACTGGACCTGAATTGATGGAAGACTTAAAAAAGCAAGCCGTAAGATTTGGTGCCGATATTCGTTTTGGTATGGCAACTGCTACAGATTTAAGCGCGTCGCCATTTAAGGTTACCATCGATGGCGAAAAGATAATCGAAACTGATACTTTAATTATTTCGACTGGAGCAACAGCCAAATACCTGGGATTAGCTGATGAAACAAAATATGCAGGATCTGGAGTTTCTGCATGTGCAACTTGTGATGGGTTCTTTTATCGCAAACGTAAAGTTGCAGTTGTTGGCGGTGGCGACACAGCATGCGAGGAAGCTACTTATTTAGCAGGTTTAGCCGATAAAGTATTTTTAATCGTTCGCAAACCATTTCTTCGTGCATCCAAAATTATGCAGGAGCGTGTGTTGAGCAATCCGAAAATTGAAGTCTTGTTTGAGCATGAAACTTTAGGATTAACCGGGGATAAGGTAGTTCAGGGAGCTAATTTAGTAAAACGCAAAGGACAAGCCGATGAATCACAAGTTCAAATTGAAATTGATGGATTTTTCCTTGCTATAGGACACAAACCAAACTCTGATATTTTCAAACCATGGATTGAAACCGACGAAGTTGGATATATTAAAACGATACCAGGAACTCCAAGAACTAACGTACCAGGGGTTTTTGCTTCGGGCGATGTAGCTGATCCTCATTATCGTCAAGCTATAACAGCGGCAGGAAGTGGCTGTCAGGCTGCAATCGAAGCCGAAAGATATTTAACTGAAAAAGGGATATAAAACAGCAATACTAAAATTTAATTGAAAAGCATGGTTTATATATTAAGTATCTGATTTTAAGCCTTAAAAACATATTTAAAATAAGCTTTTTTAATCATTGAAGCGAAACTAAAAATCAAATTTAGTTTCGCTTTTTATTTTGCCGTTTTTTTTGTACTTTTGTCGGATTATTAAAAAAAAACGATATGCAACAAAACATGAATAAATCAGCAATGATAAACGGACTAATTATTGGAGCCATGTTATCATTAAAATTCTTATTATCAAGCTTTAATAATAGTACTTTATCAATAATTGGGTTTTTTATATCAGTATCTATTGTTTTTGCATTGTACAAATTTGCTACAAATTACAGAGATAAAGTAAATGATGGTTTTATTAAGTATTCTCAAGCATTTGTATACATTTTCCAAATGTATTTATATGGTTCTGTTGTTATGTCATTGGTAGTCTTAATATACACTAGCTTTAATCAGGAATTTCTAAGTTCAATGCTGAACCAAATACTGACAATGTATGACAAATTTAATATCCCAATTGAAGATGAGGCTGTAAGTTTTCTTGAAAGTATTTATAAACCAGCGCCTTTTGCATTATTCAACTTATTCTCAAGCACTATAGGTGCAGCATTTTGGGGATTGATTTTAGCAGCTTTTGTAAAAAAAGAAAAAAGTATTTTTGAATAAAACGGGTAACTCCATCGGGGTTTCACGTTTTATTTGACATTAGAGTTAGCCATGCGGTGTAACTCGGAACGCGAAACTTGAAACACGAAACACAAAATAACAAACTAACATGGATATTTCAGTAATAGTACCTCTTTACAACGAAGATGAGTCCATTCCAAAGCTTTTTGAATGGATAGAAAAAGTTATGAATGCTAACAAATACAGCTATGAAGTAATTTTTGTAAACGATGGAAGTACTGATAAATCGTGGGATGTAATAGAATCGTTACAGAAAAAATCAAAAAACGTAAGAGGCATCAAATTTAGAAATAACTATGGTAAATCACCTGCATTATTTTGTGGATTTAAAGCTGCTACAGGTGATGTTGTTATTACTATGGATGCCGATTTACAGGACAGTCCGGACGAGATACCTGAGCTTTACAAAATGATTAAAGAAGATGGTTTCGATCTGGTTTCAGGCTGGAAGAAAAAACGTTACGATTCAAAATTCGCTAAAAATATTCCTTCAAAAATTTACAATGCTACAGCCCGCAAAGTGACAGGACTAAAACTGCATGATATGAATTGTGGACTCAAAGCATATCGTATTGATGTGGTTAAAAACATTGAAGTATATGGCGAAATGCACAGATATATCCCATTTTTGGCAAAAAATGCCGGATTTAACAAAATTGGCGAAAAAGTGGTTACTCATCGTAAAAGGGAGTATGGCGAAACCAAATTTGGTTTGAGCCGTTTTGTAAATGGTTACCTCGATTTAATGTCCTTGTGGTTTCTTTCAAAATTCGGAAAAAAACCTATGCATTTTTTCGGTATGGTAGGCAGTGTTATGTTTATTTTAGGCTTTTTTTCGACCGTAGCAGTTGGAGTTTATAAAATTATTGCATTAATAAATCATGTTCCGGCAGCTTTAGTTACAAATAATCCATTTTTCTATTTATCATTGTTAGCGATGATTTTAGGTACTCAATTATTTTTAACCGGTTTTATTGGCGAACTTGTAGCACGCAGTTCTACCGAAAGAAATAACTATCTGATAGAGAAAGAGATATAGTTAGAATAAAGAACAAAGAGCAAAGATAAGATGCATAACATCAGGAAACTGAATATTTGGATTAATTCTATATCTCTTATGAATGAATTAACAATTGCATTAACTTATAATATATTGATTCAAAGACTTTTGAATATACTCAAAATAAAATTATTGACTTACAAAAAATGATATATAACTTAAAAATTCTGTTAGCAACGGAATGAAATTATGTCCTTTTAATGTCTTTATTCCAAGTTTGTCTTTGCTCTTTGTTCTTTGCTCTTTGTTCTTTGTTCTTTGCTCTTTGTTCTATATTCAATTGTATGAAAGAAATTTTATTAGTTGGTTTTGGTGGTTTTATAGGAAGTGTTGCCCGCTATTTGGTTTCAAAACTAAATATTACCTGGCAATTTCTATCTATACCCATGGGAACACTGACTGTAAATATATTAGGCAGTTTAATTATTGGTTTTTTGGTGGGTATTTCGGTAAAGTCGGAATTGATTAGCAATGATTTACGATTGTTTTTGATGGTTGGTTTTTGTGGAGGATTTACAACTTTTTCATCATTTACCAATGAAAACTTTATGTTAATGCAAAACGGACAATTTTTGACTGTTTTTCTTTATACGACCTTGAGTATAGTGCTGGGATTTTTAGCTGTTTATTTTGGATATGTTCTATCTAATCTATTATAAAACTATTATTTTAGTCTAAAACTATGGAAAACAGCATATTAAAAATTTATATAAGTAATACCGATCGCTTTGGAAGTGAATTGCTCTACGAGCATATTGTTAAAAAAGCCAAAGAATTTGGAATCGCAGGTGCAACGGTTTATCGGGGAATAATGGGTTACGGCAAAAGTAGTCAACTTATCAGCTCATCCAGATTTTGGGAATTAACAGAAAAATTGCCAGTTATAATAGAATTGATTGATGAAACTAATCTTATTAACTTGTTCTGCGAAAAGATTAAAATTGACATAATTGATTCACCAAAAGGCTGTTTGATAAGTATTCAACCCATTGAAATACTGTTACATAAATCAGGAAAAAATTAATTTGATTTTTTTGAAAACAAAAAAATGATTGAAATACTAAAATATACCATACCGGCCTTGTTGGTTCTTGTAACAGCTTATGTTTTACTCGACATAATGTTCAAGAACGAAGAAAAACGAAGAGCATTTGAGATAAATAAAAAAAACAGTTCCATTGTAACTCCTATTCGCTTACGTGCTTATGAAAGATTAATTTTGGTTTTAGAACGCACTTCTCCTAACATAATGGTAGTGAGCAATATAAAACCAGGCATGACTTGTTTTGAATTACAATCAATTTTAATAAATTATATACGTCAGGAATTTGGTCATAATGTAGCGCAACAAATTTATGTGTCGGACGAATTGTGGACTAGCTTTAGAAGCACGCAAGAAAGTTTGATTCAACTGATTAACAACTGTGCTTCAAAGTTTCAAGCTGAAAGTGAAGCAACTAAATTGGCCGAATTAATTATCAACGTTTTTGCTTCGAGCGATGAAACACCTACTGAAATATCGATTAATCTTCTAAAAAAAGAAACTCGAATTTTAATGTAAATTTACATTTTCAAAAAAATAAACATGAAGATATTTAAGCTAATTACATTTTTAACTTTAGTCGCATTTGGTTTTATAGCATGTACTACTACCGAAAACTGTACTGAGGAAAAAAGTGTTAATATGCAAATTGGTTTTTATACAAACAATCCTACTAGTACAAATGCTTTAAATATCGATAGTATTTGGGTAAGAGGTTTGGGAGTTGATTCATTTTTATATAAAAAAAAGACTGCGATAAAATCAATTTTAGTTCCGTTAAAAGACTTGGATATTCATACCGATTACATTGTTCGTTTTAATAATATAACAGACACAATTTCAGTGTTTTACCAAAGCAACAATCAATATTATTTATCATTAGAATGTGGTTGTGTTGTTTCTCACACCATAGATGAAGTGATTTTTACAAAAAATTTCATCAAATCTGTAATTATCACAAACAGGAATATTAATACATTAAGCACCGAAAATGTACAAATTTTTAATAATTAGCATTTTGTCTTTGTTTAGTGTATTTAGCACTCAAGCGCAGTCAAAACAAACAAATAAACCCGAAACAGCTTTAAAAAAAAGCAAGCCTGATTCAGTAAAAGTATCTACTCCCATTTTTAAAAATTTAAGATTGGATATTGATGTTGCGCCAGTTTTAAAAAACATTTTTGCTGCTGACGATACCTACTCTTTTGAAACCGGACTACAAGCCAATTTATTAAATAAATATTATCCAATTATTGAACTTGGATATGGCGGAGCTAATCATACCTCAAGCACTGATATAGGTTTTATAACCAATGGTTTATTTGGACGAATTGGCCTTGATTTTAATTTATTAAAACAAAAAGAAGGTAAAAAATTGTCATCAAATTTAATTTTAGCAGGCTTGCGACTTGGTTACAGTAAATTTAATTATGATTTAACTAATATAGTGATAAATAATGATTATTGGAATGAGAAAACTCAGTATGATATATTAAATGAATCGACTAGTAAACTTTGGTTCGAGATAGTTTTCGGGGTTAAAGTTGAGATATCTAAAAATATTTATATGGGTTGGACTATTCGAAATAAAAGGACAATAAAAGAAGCAGCACTTGGAACACTAAATCCTTGGTTTGCACCTGGATATGGCATTAATTCTTTATCCAATATTGGAATAAATTATATGATTGGTTATAAGTTTTAGGATGGGTGATTCGTTAATTCGTTAATTCGTTAATTGGTTAACTGGTTGATTGGTTAAATAGCTAATTAGATATTAGTTATTTTGTTGATTATAAAGATATTGGATATTAGAATACACTTATTTAATTACTTGAAAAGTAAATCAATAAACAACTCAGAATACTATATAGTAAACATATAAACTGATGAACAAATTAACTGATGAACTAATTAACTATTTAACAAATCAACTGATGAACTAATTAACTGATGAACAAATCAACTGATAAACAAATCAACTGATGAACTAATTAACAAATAAACAAACAACAACCAAATAACAACAATTTTTTATGAATTCAATTGAGGTTTTAAACAAAGCAGCGGATAATATCCGTATTCTTGCGGCTTCGGCTGTAGAAAAAGCAAAATCTGGTCACCCCGGTGGTGCAATGGGTGGTGCTGATTTTATTAATGTGCTGTATTCTGAGTTTTTGGAATACGATCCAAAAAATCCAAAATGGGAAGGACGCGACCGCATGTTCCTTGACCCAGGACACATGTCGCCCATGCTTTACTCGGTATTAGCTTGTACAGGTAAATACACTATGGATGAGTTGGCACAGTTCCGTCAGTGGGATAGTCCAACTCCTGGTCACCCTGAAGTAGATATTATGCGTGGTGTTGAAAACACTTC
>CAMBSB010000035.1 GCA_945870155.1 Paludibacter jiangxiensis
TCCATGTGACACATGTTTGTATCGTACTGAAAGGTTGCAATTCTGGTTCTACCTTTTTTAATTAAAAAATTCACTGCATCGTAAGCCGATCTATAATTGTCAAGTATTACAACATTTGCACTAACACCTTTAAAATATCTATCAATCAACACAAAAGGTATTCGCTGTTTATTTAATCGCACAATCCGCTGTTTCAAGCCTTCAGTTACTGCCAATATCATACCAGCTACTCTGAAATTTATAAAATTATCAATCATAGCTTCACACTTTTCATCATTTTCATCAGAACCTACTATTAAAACCTGATATCCGTGCTTGGCAATATTCCTTTCAATTAACTGAGCCAGCTTAATAAAGTAGGGGTGAAGATCTGACACAACTATTCCAATAATATTCGTGGAACCTCTGCGTAAACTACTTGCAAGCATATTGGGTTCGTAGTGAAGAATTTTTTTTGCCTCTTCAATACGTCGCCTTGCATCTTCACTTATCCTGGCTCCTTTGCCATTTAATACAATTGAAACGGTTGTTATTGATAACCCGGTATGTAATGCGATGTCTTTAATTGTTGCCATAAGAAATGTTGAGTAAAAAATAATACAAATGTACATTATAAATTTAATTCACCAAACAAATTAAACAATAAAAGACGCTTGACAGTCATAATATATTCATTATTAGAGTATATAGTAAAGTAAATCAATTTACTTAATAGTTAATTGTAAGCACATGCTATTACCATTAAAATTCATACAATATATTTTTATTCATACATTTTTGTATCTACTCGAAATTTAGTGCAAGGTGCAAGTGTTTCTGTATAGAAACTTGCATCTTGCACTAAGTTTAAATATTTAGTAATATGATATCTGTGTATGTTAAAATAATTGCGTATCTTACTATATCTCATCTTACTCCCAACCCTTTTATCGGCGTAGGATTACCGAAAAGAGTCCAATTCGCTAAACTCTATTGCCACGGAGAGTATAAGGGTGTCGCTGTCGTTAAATGTAATTTCAGGGTTGTTAATGTACTACTGAAAGTTTAGTTCATGTGCGGCTACAGTTGTAGTTTGGGGAAACCGTGATAATAATAAAGCTTGTCTGTGCAATGAAGGTAATTAATTCACAGCATTACCGTATCTGTAAGCTAATAGAACTATATATAAAATATATTTAATACAAAAACAATTCATATATAATCCATATTTAAATAATATGGATTATATATGGATTATATACGAGTTATATATGGGTTATATATGGATTATCACCGAATATACATCGAATAAAGGGAGTCTATGAGTGCAAAAAAAACACCTCGCAAAGCAGCAATTATTTTGTTGTAAGCGGGGTGCTTAACATTTAATCACTTACACAAAATAATAGATGTCTTTTTCCTCAACTTTAAAATCCATGACCTGCCGGATTTTGAGTACACAACAGCTTTTTTCACGTCCAGAATACATTCAAAGTACAGCTAAATTATCCGACATGAATTGGAATAAAATAACTAAAAAAATATTATCCAAACTCCCCCTACAGGGTTTAGGGGCTCTTTTTCTCTTATTTTCCTCCTTCGATATCTACGTCTCCCCTTCGGGAAATGACAGGAACAACGGTTCTGCTTCAACTCCAAAAGCCACTGTCTCGTCTGCTTTACGTCAGCTGCGCGAGATGCGTCGACTGAATGCTCCCGGCATTGAAAATGGGATCAATATTATTTTAAAAGGCGGAACGTATCATTTTTACGAACCTTTGTATGTTCGTCCCGAAGATAGTGGAACTTCACAGTCGCCTACATCGATTTGTGGTGCTGAAGGTGAAAAGGTAATAATTAGTGGAGGTGTGGAAATTATAAATTGGAAAAAATCGGGCAAACTGTTAGTGGCCGATGTTCCTGATTTCAATGGTCGTCCACTCGACTTTAGGCAGTTGTGGGTAAATGGGAAAAAAGCAGTTCGGGCGCGTGATGTAGCCGATTTTGAAAATATGGAGCGTATTATCCGCAATGACAAGGTAAATCAAATACTTTGGGTGCCTGCAAAGGCTGTAAAAGCAATACAAAAAGCTCCATACCCTGAAATGGTATTGCATCAAATGTGGGCGGTATCGTTTTTGCGCATAAAATCTATTGATATTCACGGAGATTCTGCTGCTATTCGTTTTCAAACCCCCGAAAGTAAATTGCAATTCGAACGTCCGTGGCCGCAGCCGATGATTGCTCCTGGTAGAAATTCTGCTTTTTACCTGACAAATGCCTTTGAACTACTCGACCAACCCGGTGAGTGGTTTCACGATATTCGCACTCATAAATTATATTATTATCCGCTTGTGGGTGAAAAAATAAACGAAGCTACAGCTCCAGCCATCGAAACATTGGTAGAAGTAGAAGGAACAACCGACCAACCTGTGGAAAACGTTTTATTCAAAAACATACAATTCAGTTATACCAACTGGTTGCGACCTTCGGAAAAAGGACATGTGCCTCTTCAGGCAGGTATGTATCTGACTGAAGCTTACCGGTTAAATCCTCAGATTGTTCGTGTCGACAATCATAAACTCGATAATCAGGGATGGCTAGGTCGTGGTGCAGCATCGATCACAGTTAGTGGAGCTAAGAATATTAATTTTGAAAGTTGTCAATTCGAAAGTCTTGGTTTTAGCGGGTTGGATTATATTACAGGAACTTCAGGAGGACTTGTGGAGGGTTGCGTTTTTAAAGATATTGCCGGAAACGGACTGGTTGCAGGTAGTTTTTCGCTGCCATCACTCGAAACGCATTTGCCTTATAATCCGCAGGACAAACGGGATATTTGCAGCGGATTGACTATTCGGAATAATGTATTCACCAATGTCACGAACGAAGATTGGGGTTGTGTGGCTGTTGCTGCCGGATATGTGAAAAATATCAATATTGATCACAACGATATTAGTGATGTTTCATACAGTGGAATAAGTGTGGGTTGGGGTTGGAACCGTAACCTCATTGACATGCAAAATAACCGTGTAGTTGCCAATCATATTAATCATTACGCCAAACACATGTACGATGTGGCGGCCATTTATACGCTTGGTGCTCAACCCAAAACGGTAATTAGTGAAAATTACATTCACGACATTTACTCACCGGGCTATGTTCACGACCCGCATCACTGGTTTTATTTATACAATGATGAAGGTTCATCATTTATAACCGTAAAAAACAATTGGGTACCTGCCGAAAAGTTCTTGCAAAATGCCAATGGACCAAATAATTTGTGGACAAATAACAATGCCTTTGTACATGATAGCATTATAGCAAATGCCGGTTTACAGCCCGCTTTTCGACATTTATTGAAAGAAGCAAATACCAAACTCGAGGGAAAACTACAGGAAATTCCACATTTTGCAGCTATCGAATTTGTGGCCGAAAATGCAGACACAACACTGATTTTAAGCAGAGCCCGGGCAAACGGAGTAATAAAACCGCAACTTTACAAGTGGAATAATCACACGGTATTGTATGCCAAAATGAATCAGGTGGAGAATCTGAAGGGAATTTACAGTAAACTTTTTCCCGGTCTGACAATAAAAGTATATGATAATAGAATGTACCAGTTTAGCAAATACGAACATTGCAAACAAACTCCCGCCGCCGAATGGGAGCACACGCTACTCACCTGCAATTTGGTGGTTGATGCTAAACTACAACAGGAATATATGGATTATCACGTCACTCAGCTTGAAAAATGGCCGGAAATAAGCAAAGGTTTTTGCAATGCCGACTTTCAGCAATTACAGGTTTTTAGAGATGGTCGGCAGCTGCTACTTGTCATTAGTATTCCAAAAGGCAAAACACTGGCAGAACTAAATCCGAAAACAACCGAAAACAATCCACGTGTAAACGATTGGAATGAATTAATGAAAAAATATCAAACCGGAATTGAAGGTACAAAACCGGGTGAAGTGTGGGTGGAATTGACCAAACTGTAGAGACGGAATGCTTTCCGTCTCTCAATATTGTAAAATTATGCAATTAGCACCGCCGACCATTGATTCGAAAATTCGTTCAAATTCGCATAATTCGCAGTTTTTTTAAAAAAAATAGCAGTTAAAAAAATGAAAATAGGAATATTAGGGCTAGGAGAGGGGCGCAGCACCATTTCGGCAGTTTTAAATAGTAATAAACTGGAACTTGTAAAAATATGCGACCGCAATGAAGAACTCTGTCTGAAAAGAGCCAAGGAATTTGATTTCCACAGCTACACAACCGATTACAACAATTTGCTGAACGACACTGCAATTGATATTATTGCAATTTATACGCCCGACCATCTCCATGCAGAACACATAAAACTGGCTTTGCAGCAAGGGAAACATGTAGTGTGTACCAAACCATTTATCGATAATTTGGCAGATGCAAAAGAGCTATTGGAACTCAGCGAAAAATCCGGCAAAAAAGTATTTGTAGGACAAAGTTCACGTTTTTTTGAACCGGCCAAACGCCAACGTGCCGATTTTGAATCCGGACTCATTGGCAATCTAATAACCATCGAATCGCACTACAATGCCGACCATCGCTGGTTTTTGGGTAAGGGATGGTCACTAGACGATAAGTTTAAATGGTTGTATGGAGGTTTAAGTCACCCTGTTGATTTTATCCGTTGGTATTTGCCTGATATCAGTGAAGTGATGGGCTATGGAATGATAAGCGAAAACGGAATAAAGGCCGGACTGAAAAACGATGATTGTATGCACTTTATTTTCAAAGCAAAGGATGGTCGAATTGCCCGTGTAAGCGGAACATATACCTCTCCAACCCAACCATCACAAAGGGAAAGTGAAATGACTTGTATTTTAAGAGGAACTTCCGGGGCTAGTCAGGCCGATTATCATGAACTTAGGTATGCACTTACTTCAAAAGATGGTGAAGAAAAAATGATTAGCTGGGGTGATAAAGAAGCAAGTTATTATTTCCGCTTCGAAGGTCAAAGTCATCATGCCGGTGAGTATCAGAATTATTTGGAATATTTTGCTGAAAGTATTGAAAAGGAATTTACAGCATATCCTGATTTAAAAGAAGGTATAAGAACTGTTGCTTTATTACAAGCTATGGACAGGTCATTACAAACAGGTATTCCCGTGAAAATCGATGCTATTTTGGCTGAATTTAAGCTTGAAATATAACAATTATTCCTCACTTAAAAATCCGATTCGATTTCTTGGCTTTTCCGATTTAGGTTTTTCTAATTCTTTAAATGCAAAAGTAGTTTTCTAACACCTCACCATCTTGATGTTCCAATTTGGAATATCAAAATCAAACTTTTCTTTTGTAAACTGAAGCATAAAATCTTCTGGAAATCAATCATCACCCGCAAAGCCTTAAATTTACAAATTTTAAGTTGAAAATTTGTATTTACATAACATTTCAAATATTGCTTGTAATTTTTTTAAATACAAATTTAAAAACTGCAATTACCCCTATAAATACTAAATTTGTTTTCAGGTACAAAAATGAAATTTTTCCGTCTTTAAAAAGTATAATTTTTGCTGTTTTAATTTCCAGGTTTTGAATCTTGGTTCTTGATTCTAATATCAAAAAAAAACATGAAACGCACAATAAAATATTAAAAATAAACATGGAACATAAAAAAGGAAGTTTAAAAAGTACGATTGCCGTATCGCTTACAAATTATCTGGATGCAGGCGCGATTGTAGCCGGCGCAAGCGGATTGACTCTTTGGCAAAATTATCTCGGTCTTACCGAAGGGCATCTCGGTTGGTTGAATGCCATAAGTGCCAACTGCTTTGGTGCGGCTATTGGTGCGATTATTGGCGGTTTTCTGGCCGACAAATACGGACGAAAAACGATTTACACTTACAATATGCTTGTGTATATGTTGGGGATTGCCATTATTATGTTCACGGTCAATTTCCCTATGCTGTTGACCGGATTTCTGATAACAGGTATTTCGGTAGGAGTGGGCGTTCCTGCCTCGTGGACTTATATATCCGAAAATTCAGAAGTGGGTAATCGTGGACGAAATATGGGTATTTCTCAGTTTGCCTGGGGAGTGGGTCCGATGATTATTTTATTGTTGGGAATGTTGTTTGCTCCTGGTAAAGCCGATGCTTCAGCCGGTGTTTTATTCAGTTACGTGCAAAAAATTGCGGCATTCTTTTTAGGAAACGATGCAAGTGTTGAAGCAGTCAATGTATTCAGCAGCCGTATCATTTTCGGCTCGCTGTTTATTGTAGCGTTTATAGCTTGGACTTTGCAACGAAAACTCAGTGAATCAAAAGATTGGGAGGAAGCTAAGTTAATGCAAAGCAAAGAAAAACAACCGGGTATTTTCGCATCGTTCGGAACTCTCTTTACCAATAAAACAAATATTCGCACCATGCTTTTTTTGGCATCTATTTACATTACATGGAACATGGTTGCTTCCGTGATGGGTTTCTTTCAACAGCATATTTATGAAACCGCAGGCGGTTTATCCAACGGACAAGCGAATATGGTAACAGCTATTCAATGGATTGTGATTATTGCGGTAACATATTTCGGCTTTGCTATGTTAGTGGATAAAGTAAATCAGCGTTGGCTGTATTTTACCGGAACTTTTATAGGTATTGCAGCCTGGTTTATCCTCATTTTTGTTGGAATAAAAAATTATTCCGCTTTATGGACTTTCACCATTCTGTGGGGAATCCATGCAGGCATCAGTGTTCAGGCATTTTACGCGCTTTGGGCATCGGAACTCTTTCCTGCCAGATATCGCGCAGCGGCACAAGGTGTTATGTTCTTTGCCGTGAGAGGTATAGCGGCAATATGGGGATTGGTATTCGTTAATATTTATGGTAAAAACGGCGAAGGATTTAATACAGCGGCCTACATTATGATTGGATTGCTCTTTATCGCATTGATAATTGGAACTATCTGGACGCCTAATACCCGCGGCAAATCATTGCAACAAATAACAAAAGAAAGATACGGAGATGAAATATAAATACCCCAGCTCCCTAACCCCCAAAAGGGGGAATTTTGGAGCATCTCGAAAAATTATTATAAATAAATAATGACCAGCTCAGTTCCCCCTTTAGGGGGTTAGGGGGCAGATTTTATACATATGAATAATTCCTCTTCTTCACCTATCTGGATTTGGTATCCGGGCGATTACGAAATTTGGTTAGGAAATCAAATGAACAACCGCCGTACCGAACGTGGAGCGTTTTTCCCCCATTTCTGGAAAATGGACAGCCATTATGTGTTGGTGGAATTCAGTAAAAAAATAGATTTAGCAGTTGCCGAAGAAATAGAAATTGCCGTTGAAGGAACATTCAATATTAAGTTGGACGGAAAACTTCAATTTGGTATGCCTAAAAAATTTTTGCTGCCAGCCGGAAAGTATAATTTAAGTATCAAAGTATGGAATCAGGCAACTCCACCAACCATTTTTATCAATGGAAAAACAGTAAAATCGGACAACAGTTGGAAAGTAACTTACGAAGATAAAGAATGGATAGACGAAAGCGGAAAAGCCAGCGATACTTCGGCTACTATCTATATGGATGCTGGGGGTTGGGTCGATTTTGATGCAGCCGACAAACTTCCTTCGCTATACAAACTGGCTACCGAAGAGCGCAAAGCCGTGGCAGTAAGCTATGCTCAGGGCGGTCGATTAATTGATTTTGGGAAGGAAACCTTCGGGTTTCTGCGCTTTTCTGCGCTATCGGGCAAAGGAAAAATCAATATCTATTACGGCGAAAGCAAAGAAGAAGCTTTGGATACTGAATTTTGCGAAACACTCGACCAACTCATTGTTGATGGCAACAAAGTAACCGACGAGGCATTGGCAATTACTTGCTTCATTGAAGAAATTTACACTTTGGCTAACAGCAAAGCATTTCGCTATGTGTATATAACCAAAGATGATGGCGTGGACTTCAAAGAACTGAGCATGATGTATGAGTTCAAACCCGAAGTGCAGCGAGGTTCGTTCAAATGTAATGATGAGGAAGTGAACCAAATATGGAACGTTGGAGCTTATACCATGCAACTCACCACCCGTGAATGCTTTATCGACGGAATTAAACGCGACCGCTGGATATGGAGTGGCGATGCTTATCAGAGCTACCTGATGAATTATTACCTGAGCTTCGATTCGCAGACCGTGAAAAATACCACCTGGGCATTGCGTGGAAAAGATCCGGTGACCAGTCATACCAATACTATTCTGGATTACACCTTTTTTTGGTTCCTTGGCATTTACGATTACTATATGTACACCGGCGACCGGCATTTCATTTCGCAGGTGTATCCGCGTATGCAAACCCTGATGGATTATGTGCTCGGACGAACCAATGTTAACGGCATGGTGGAAGGTCAAACCGGCGATTGGGTGTTTGTGGATTGGGCTGATGACTTTATGGATAAACACGGAGAGCTGTCTTTTGAGCAGGTATTGTTTGCCAAAAGTCTGGAAACCATGGCGCTGTGTGCCGATTTGGTAAAGAATAACACCGACAAAGTGAAGTATGCTGGATTGGCATTGGCTTTGCGCGATAAACTCATTCCGGCATTCTGGAATGAAACAAGACAAGCATTGGTTCATAATCGCCTCAACGGAATTCAGCAGGAACAGATTACGCGCTATGCCAATATGTTTGCCTCGTTCTTCAATTATCTGACTCCCGAACAACAGCAACAAATTAAAGTTTCAGTACTTTTGAATGATTCCGTTATGAAAATAAGTACACCATACATGCGTTTCTACGAACTGGAAGCCCTGTGTACATTGGGCGAACAAAAGGAAGTAATGAAAGAAATGAAAGCCTATTGGGGCGGCATGATACGCGAAGGAGCAACTTCGTTCTGGGAAAAATACAACCCAACCGACAAAGGCACGCAGCATTTAGCCATGTATGGTCGCCCTTATGGCAAAAGCCTTTGCCATGCCTGGGGAGCCAGTCCGATTTATTTGTTGGGAAAATACTACCTTGGCATTCAACCCGTAAAAGCAGGTTACTCAGAATTTTCTATTACTCCAACACTTGGTGGACTGAAATGGATGGAAGGAACAGTTCCAACTCCTAATGGGGAAATCAAACTCTACATGAACGAAAATACCATCAAAGTTACAGCCACCGAAGGTAAAGGTTATCTGACTTTCACCAGCAAATCAAAACCAAACGCTTCCAAAGGTATAATTGAGAAAATGGATGATAATAAATATCGGTTAATGATTGATGAAAAAGAGGAAGTGGTGGTGAATTACAAATAAAGATCAAAATAAAAATGACATTTAATCCCTTACTTGGCAATTCAATTTTGCCCGTAGATATAGTTTTGTTGCCTGAATGGTGGCACAAAAACGAAGGAATCTCCTTTGACAAAGACTTTTTTTGTCATCCATTGAAGCGGGTGGAGGTAGAGCAACAAAAAGAAAAAGTGCTTTATGAACGCTGGGGAAGATATGGTTTAGGACAACACCGAAACGAAGATCGTCCTGAAATTGGCGCTGTGCATTTGGCTGCCGGTTTTTTGCTTTCTGAAATGCTGGGTTGTGAAGTGAATTACTCCGAAGGTCATCCGCCACAGGTATTGGCAGCGCACAAAGAATTGGAAAACGTAAGCGTGGAAGAAGCATTCAATTCCGATGCTTTTAAAAATGTACTCAAACTAAGTGAAGCATTAAAGTCGAAATACGGACATGTCACCGGCGATATCAACTGGGGTGGTGTTTTGAATATTGCCATGGATTTGCGGGGTGAAAGTATTTTTACGGACATGATGATGACTCCCGATGACGTTAAAGTATATTTTGATTCTATAGCTGCTGTGATTCAGAAATTTACACACTTTTTACAAACCGAAACAGGCTCAACATCCGTGTCGGTAAATCGAGTTATTAGTCATCTCAAAAAACCTGTGTTATTGCATTCGCAATGTTCGCACACCATGATTTCGGCTGAAGATTACGAGGAATTTTTATTGCCCTACGATATTGCCTGGAGTAGTTATCGACCTTACGGAATTCACTATTGCGGACCCGATCCGCATCGCATGGCTGCCAGTTTCGCCAAAGTTCCGCAACTCGATTTTCTGGATGTGGGCTGGGGTGGTGATGTGAAAATATTGCGTCAACATTTGCCTGATACATTTCTGAATATTAGACTTAGTCCGGTAGAATTGGCTAAACAAACCAAAGAAGAAATTCAACAGACCATAATTTCGTTGGTGAAAGATTCGGCAAATCCTTATCTGACAGGTGTTTGCTGTATTAATATTGATGATTCGGTAAGCGATGATAAAATTGATACGATTTTTGAAACGGTGGAGGAATTAAGAAGAACCCCTAACCCCTGAAGGGGAATTAAGGATATATTAAGTTCAATTTTAATACATTGCCATTTGAAATATAACAAAAGATGAAATGAACCACAAAAGAATACAGTAGTCAAAAAAAGAATTAATTTTCAATATTGAAAATTCCCTTTTGTGTTCTTTTGTGGTTCAATATTTTTTTTATGGTAAAGTCAATTATCTAAAATAATTCAATATAATATTTTATAATCTTCTCTAATGGGGAAGTCTGGAGTGGCTTATGGCAAAACAATTCGACAATAAACTTGCTGATTCACAGGCAACACAGGTGCTGCCTGTTAAACCTGAGAATTTTGATTTCGATAAATACGAGGCTTATGCTGCGGGACTAAATAAAACCTGTGCTGATTTTTGGCAGCAGAAATCAGGTGTGGTAGTCTATCGGCGTATACGGGTGGCTGAATGTTTTTCGTATGGTTGCAGGGATATGAAACATTCGCTGGAACTTCAACTGGGAGCATTACAAAAAAGTATGCTTTTTAAAGCTGATGTTCCCAACTTTTTAGAACCGTGGTACGGCATTGGCACCATTGCAAGCGCTTACGGTGGCAATTATGTCTGGCACGATGGTCAGGCACCCGCGCTGCAAACCCGTTTCAATTCTATCGACGAAATATTGGCTTACGAACCGCTGGAAGTGGCAAAAACCAATATTGGCCGTCATACGCTCGATATGATTGCATATTTTATGGAGAAAACCAAAGGTCGTGTTCCCATTTCGCTCACCGACACTCAATCGCCACTCAATATGATTGGGCATTTGTATCCACTCGATCAGTTTTTTATGGATACCATGATGGAACCTGACAAAGTTATGGAACTTTTTAATAGACTTGCCAATTTATCAATACAGTTTAATCAAGAACAAACGAAGCTTATTGGTTCTGCATTGGCTTCGCCCGGACATGGATTTGCATCATCTACTCAATGGACAGGGTTGGGAATGAGCGACGATAATGCCATTATGATTGCCCCTGAACAATACCTCGAAATGGCTGCACCTTCGGTGGAAAAAATTTGTAAACCGCTTGGTGGACCTGTTTTCCATTCCTGTGGCGATTGGGGAAATTGGGTGGAAGCAGTGTTGAAAATGAAAGGATTGAAAATGGCTGATGGAGCATTTTCACCTCAAACCGACCCGGGAGCAAATACCAACTTAGAAGCATTTAATAGTTTTGCAAATACGGGTGTAGTACTCAATACCCGCATTGTGGGTGACTTAGAAACCATCAGTGAGCAACTCAAAAGACTTTGGGTGCCGGGCATGAAAATGGTGGTAGTCACGTATTGCGAAACGCCCGAAGAACAGGAAGAAGCATACCATTTAATCCACGAAATATGTCAGTAAAAATTGGGAATTACCGTTGGCGCATTGTGTTGTTACTGTTTTTTGTGACCACTATCAATTATATCGACCGTCAGGTTTTGGGTATTTTGGCTCCACAACTTCAGGTGCAGTTTGGTTGGTCCGAAGCCGATTATGGTTTTATTATCATGGCTTTTCAAGCTGCTTATGCCATAGGATTAATTTCAATGGGTGCATTACTCGATAAAATTGGCACACGATTGGGATTTATTATCTCGGTGGCTTTACTTAGTGTTGCCGGAATGTTTCATGCGGCATTTAGCAGTGTGGTGGCTTTTGCTATAGCCCGATTCGGACTGGGTATCGGCGCATCTGCCAATTTCCCTGCAGCCATCAAAACTGTGGCTGAATGGTTTCCTAAAAAGGAAAGAGCCATTGCCACAGGACTTCTGAACACAGGTTCGAATCTTGGTGCCATACTTACACCGCTTATTGTTCCCATTATTGCTCTGAAATGGGGCTGGCAGTGGGCATTTATTTCGGCAGGTGCATTGGGTTTTGTGTGGTTGTTTTTTTGGATAATAACTTACCGCAAACCGGAGGAAAACAAAAAACTCAGCGCCGTAGAACTCGATTATATTTTGCAGGATGAAAAAGAACCGGAAACACAAAAACTTCCTTGGAAATCAATTATTTCATACAAACAAACCTGGGGAATCTGTTTGTCACGTTTTCTGACTGATCCCATCTGGTGGTTTTTCCTGTATTGGTTACCTAAATACCTCAATTCCAATTATCAAATAGACCTAACAAAAATTGGTTTGCCGCTTATTGTTATTTATGTAGTGTCAATGGGCGGTTCTATTTTCGGTGGTTGGTTTTCATCTTACCTGATTAAGCGTGGTAAAAATCCATTGGCGGCACGTAAACTTACCATCTTTTTAATGGCAATATTGGTTGTGCCTATCTTTTTTACTTCATTCACTTCCAATATGTGGTTGGCCGTAGCGCTAATTTCGATGGCAACTTTTGCGCATCAAGGTTACGCTGCCAATATCTTCACCATTGTATCGGATATTTATCCAAAAAATGCTGTTGGTTCTGTTACCGGACTTGCGGGATTTTCAGGAGCAATTGGCGGTGTGTTATTTTCTGGAGCCGTAGGCTTGATTCTGCAAATTACAGGCAGTTATTATGTGGTTTTTGCCATTGCCAGTTTGGCTTATTTGCTTTGTTGGTTGTCGCTATATTTGTTCGTGCCGAATAATCAGAAAATTGAGATGTAAATAGTTTATTTTGAAATTCTTCTTTTATATTCAGCCAGTTGGGTGATGGAAATCAATTTCACATTGTGCTCTTGGGCAACAAGAACCAAATCATTCAACCGAGCCATTGAACCATCATCGTTCATAACTTCGACTAGTACGCCACAAGGATTGAGGCCAGCCATTGAAGGTAAGTCGACAGATGCCTCGGTATGACCCAAACGAGCTAAAACTCCTTGTGGATGGGCAATGAGAGGGAAAATATGTCCGGGGCGACCTAGGTCTTCGGGTTTTGTGTCTTTATCGACCAAAGCTATTACAGTTTTGGCTCTATCAGCAGCAGAAATTCCTGTGGTACAACCATTTCCCAATAAATCCACCGAGACAGTAAAAGCTGTTGACATGGTTGCTGTATTATCTTCAACCATCCGTTGAAGTTTAAGTTCCTGAGCTCGTTCCTCAGTAATGGCTACGCAAATTAATCCACGACCAAACTTAGCCATAAAATTAATAATCTCAGGTGTAATTAAATCGGCTGCTGCTATAAAATCACCTTCATTCTCGCGGGCAACATCATCAAAAACCAATACTACTTTACCGTCACGGATATCTTCAATAGCTTCTTCTACCGAATTAAATTTTTCAGACATATTATTTATTTTACAAATTTACAGGTTTTTACAAACAAATAATTGTTTATAAAAACCTGTTTAAAAAGAGCTGCAAAGATAGCAAATAATTTTTATTTATGGGAATAAACTTCCCAGCCTAAATAATTTCCAATGGCTTCTTCCAAAATTTCAGCTACATTTCCTCGAACCATAGCCACATGATGCTCAAATCCGTTTTTGCACATATATTTCATCAGGTTCTGAAGATTTGGAATTTCGCAAACAGCAATTCCACCGTCCATGCCATAAGGATCATCAGTCATTGTACCTTCGCCGAGGTAGGTCTTAATTGTACCTTTCATGTCGTCGGTCGAAATGCGGAAATAAGTCATATCGCCGGCAGCCACTTTCCCTTTTACCGCTCCGAAAGTATCTTCATCGCCTAAAACCGTTCCGAGTACATCCAACGTACCGATTTCTATTTCGTTTTGGAAAAATGATTTTGGATAATTGCTGCAATGCGTACAAACTACTTTGTTGCGGTCTTCGGCAAAGTTATTGTTCCAATCCAGAATTGCCGAAGGAGTTTTAGCTGCCAATGCCAGTGCATACATCGAAATTGTACCTGCCACATCCACTTCACATGCCGACGGCATCAATTTTTCGCCCATCATACTCATAGTAACACAGGCTGCACAACCATAATTCTTCTCAATAGATTCCCAGCATTGAATGGCCGAAATGACGATGTTATTTTCATGTATCCAGTTTTCGACAGCCAGTCCAAAACGCGCTTGTTTGGCTATTTTTCCTTTGTGAACAATGGAACATGAACCATAATTCTGAATGGCTTCCACTTTTTCGATCACAACGGGGTCGGTTTCGCTGATTTTTTCGGCCGCGGCAATAATTTCCGACATATCAACCGGAACAATGGTTATGTCGCACATTTGCAGAATTTTCTCGCTGAAACGCATAGTTTGGAAACCAATGGGACGCGTACCGATAGCTCCTACGCGCAGCCCTTTCAAGCCTTTTACTACACGACAAATACCTGCAAATTTCAAAATATCAGCAGTAAATTCTTTACTATCAAGACTGTATGTATGATAGGTAGTATCGGTAAATTTTATACCATACTGGTAAAAATTATTGCATACCGAAAGCTTCCCACAGAAAGCATCGCGGCGACTTTTTACATCCACTTTGTCATTATCATCGTCAACAGCCTGAACAAGAATAGGCACTTTCAATCCTGACATTTTGATGGAATTTACTACGCCCAATTCATCACCAAAATTGGGAAGTACTACGATAACGCCTTCAATAACATCCTGATTTTTACGAAATAATTCCGCACATTTTATAGCATCGGCATACCCTTCAATATTGCCGGTAGGTGTTTCTTCTGAGGGTAAAATAATCGTATTAAAACCCATTTTATCCAATTTGTCGAGCACTTTGATGCGAGCGTCAGTAGCTAATTTTGAGTTGAAAATATTACGTGTAGCAATAATTACTCCGAAAGTTTGTTTTGTTGGTATCATATTTTTTGTATTTTTTATGTTCTTGTTTTTAGTCTTTTATTCTTTTATTCTTGATTGTCTTACTGCAATTTTCCAACCCGCATACAATTTCTCAGTAGCTTCTAAATTCATTTCAGGTTCAAAAATAAATCCCGATTTTCTGAGTGAATTCAATTCATTCCAGTCATTCCATGTTCCGAGAGAAAACCCACTCATTAACACAGCACCCAAAGCTGAAGCTTCTTCAATAGGACTGCGGTTGATTTTTGCCTGAAGCATATCAGCCTGAAACTGCATCAGGAAATTATTTTTTGCAGGTCCGCCATCCACTCGTAATTCGCAGATTTTAACGCCTGAAGATTTTATTAAATCGATCAAATCTTTCACCTGATAAGCTATGGATTCCAACGCCGCACGCACAATATGTGCTTTGTTTGTTCCGCGATTCATGCCACAAATCAACGCTTTGGCCTCATTGTCCCACCAAGGCGCACCAAGTCCGGCAAAAGCAGGTACAAAATAAACACCATCAGTACTATTTACCGAATTAGCCAAGGCCTCAGTTTCAGTAGCGGATTGAATCAATTTCAAATCGTCTTGCAACCATTTGATAGTTGCTCCGGTGCAATGGATATTTCCTTCAAAAGCGTAATAAGTTTTACCGCAAGCTGCAAAGGCAACCGAAGTTACCAATCCTTTGGGAGCTTGCAGAGGTTTTTCTCCAATATTAATCATGATAGAAGAACCGGTTCCGTAAGTAGCTTTCCCCATGCCGGTTGTATAACACATTTGTCCGGCCAATGCACCATGAGAATCACCCAGAACTCCTGCAATAGGCACAACGGGAATTAATTCGTTGATTGTTGTTGTGCCAAAAATATTGTCAGAGGGAAGTGCCTGTGGCAACATGCTGGCTGGAATCGTAAATAAATCGAGCAACTCCTGATCCCAATCGAGCGTATGAATATTAAAAAGTAAGGTGCGTGAAGCATTGGTATAATCGGTGGCATGCACTTTTCCTTTGGTCAAATTCCAAATCAACCAACTGTCCATGGTGCCCATAAGTAAATGTCCGGCTTTTGCATTGGTGCGCGCATTTTCTACATTATCTAAAATCCATTTCACACCACTAGCCGAAAAATAAGGATTGATAATCAGTCCGGTTTTTTCATCAACTTTAGGTTCATGTCCTTGAGCAATTAAATCTTCGCAAATTTTCGTTCCTCTATTACATTGCCAAACTACTGCATTGTAAATAGGTTTTCCCGTGCGTTTATCCCACACAACAACAGTTTCGCGCTGATTGGTAATGGCAACAGCAATAATGCTATCAGTTGGTTTTAGGTTTTCTGCAACAAGCATTTCGACAGCTTTATAGGTGTTTACCAGAATTTCTTCGGGGTCGTGTTCTACCCATCCGGGCTGTGGATAATATTGATGATGATCTTCGGAAACACGCGCAACAAGTTGTCCAATTTCGTTGAACAACATGGCTTTTGTGGCCGAAGTGCTTTGATCTATAGCGATTGTAAATTTCATTTTTTGAGATAAAAGAGTAAAGAACAAAGAATAAAGACATTAGAAAGATAATGCGGTTTTCAAAATTCCTTCTTCATCAATGCCATAATATTTAAAAATTTCAGGAGAAGTAGCATGAATGGCATTTTCATCTGGTATACCCAAAATTTTTAGTTTTGCATTTCCGTTTTGTGCCACAATTTCAGCAACTGTTCCACCTAAACCACCACTCACACTATGTTCTTCCACGGTGATAATTTTTCCGGTCTCCCGAGCAGCTTTTTCAATAATGTCTTTGTCAAATGGTTTTAGCGTATGCATATCAATCACGCGGGCTTTTATACCTTGCTCGTGCAGCTTTTTACCGGCTTGCAGACAGTGATATACAGTCTCACCTGTACCTACAATAGTCAAATCATCACCGTCAAGTAACAGATTTGCTTTGCCGATTTTGAAATCGATATTCTCGTTTTCATACACATTAGGAACTGCATTTCTACCAACACGAATGTAAACCGGATAAGGATAATCAACTAATGCTTCAACTAATTTTTTGGTCTGATAAATATCACATGGTAACACAATTTGCATTCCGGGAAAAGTACGCAACACAGCAATATCGTGCAAACTGTGATGCGAAAAACCTAAAGCACCGTAACTTACTCCACCACTTACGCCCAAAATTTTCACCGGATTGGCCGAGTAAGCCACATCCACTTTTACCTGTTCCAAACTGCGCGCCACGTAAAAACAAGCAGGTCCGCACACGAAGGCTTTTTTACCCACCGAAACCAATCCTGCTGCCACACCAACTGCATTTTGCTCCGCTATGCCCAGTTCCACAAATTGTTCCGGTAGTTCATCGGCAAATTTATCAAGGGTAACAGAACCTCGCGCGTCGGAGGTTACAGCTATTATATCTTTATCTTTTTTTGCCAGTTCTACCAAGATGTCGGTGAACATTTTACGGCAAGGAATTGTATTTGTCATAATTTTTTTATTCGTTCTTCAATTTCACAAATAGCATCTTTATACTGTTGCTCTGCGGGAACTCCGTGATGCCATTTCGCCCCATTTTCCATAAATGAAATTCCGTTTCCTTTGGTCGTGTGTGAAATAATTAATTTTGGCTTCTCGGTTGAATAATTTAAAACACCAAAGGTGTTTACAATATCTTCTATGTCATTTCCCTTCACTTCAAATACTTCCCAACCAAATGCTTCCCAACGTTCACGCATGGGTTCCAGGGCCATAACAGTTTCGGTTTTTCCGCTAATTTGCAAAGTATTCCGATCAATTATTGCCACCAAATTATCTAATTTATAATGACTTGCCGACATGGCTGCTTCATATATTGACCCTTCGCCCTGTTCTCCATCGCCCATTAAAACAAAAGTGCGGAATGTACTTTTCGACATTTTAGCTCCGATGGCCATACCAACACCAACCGACAAGCCATGCCCCAAAGCACCACTGTTTAGCTCCACTCCGGGTGTTTTTTTTGTTGGATGGCCAGCAAGTTTGGAATTGAATTGACCGTAGGTATCCAGCAAACTTTGTGGAATAAAACCTTTGGCAGCAAGTACAGCATACAATGCTTCAACACTGTGACCTTTACTAAGGATAAACCTATCACGATCAGTTTTTTGCGGATTAATTGGGTCAATATTCATGACATGAAAATATAGCGCAGTCTCAATCTCGATGGACGAAAGTGAGCCTCCGATATGTCCGCCTTTTGCCGAATAAATAATTTCTACTACCCGCTTTCGGATTTCTTCTGCCTGTAATTTCAGTTTTTTAATTTCTGAATCAGTTATTTTTGACATATAAAATTAATAGTTTTTAAAATTGAAAAGCTGTATAGCTACTCATAATACTTGGACGTCAGTTGTATCTATTTGTACCTCTTTTTTTTATTTTTTTTGAAAAGAATACTATCAACAAATTTACTGATACAAGCTAAAGTTTCGAGTACAACTCACCGAATATCACGTCAAACTACTATTATTTTATGTTGAATATTTAGAATTATAAGTTTGTTGGTTATGAAACTAAGAAAGGTTTTATTTTTATTTTTTGCAATAAATATTTCTGTTTGTGTTTGGAGCGAAAATGTTTATGTGTATACTTTTCAGAATGCATCAAATCGCGTGCAATTTGGCGTTGAAATATTGAGTAAATCGTTGAAAGAAAAGGGTTTTTCGGTTGAAAAGAAATATCAAAATCGCATTTCAAAAAAAGAAAAAACAGTTTTTGTTTTCGAACAAAGTCAAGTTCCTACAGCATCCAAACTACTCAAGAAACTTAAAATCATACTTCCTCAAAATCTAAAAAAAGAAGGCTTTAATATTCAAACCAAAGGCAATGTTACCATTATTTGTGGAGCCGATGGCAATGGTGCAATATATGGTTGTCAGGAACTAATTGACCGACTGAAAGATAGCAAAAAACTGGATTTGCCTTTAAATTTGACCGATGCGCCCGAAATGGTGTTGCGCGGAACGGCTATAGGCGTACAAAAACCTTACTATTTACCAGGACGAACAGTTTACGAATATCCATACACCCCTGAAAACTTCCCCTGGTTTTATGACAAAGCACAGTGGATAGAATACCTCGACATGCTGGTTGCCAACCGCATGAACTCGCTGTATTTATGGAACGGACATCCGTTTGCATCGCTGGTAAAACTGAAAGATTACCCTTTTGCGGTGGAAGTGGACGATGCTACATTTAAAATGAACGAAGAAATATATTCGTTTCTGACCCACGAAGCTGATAAACGCGGCATTTTTGTTATTCAAATGTTTTATAATATCATTGTTTCAAAGCCTTTTGCAGAACATTACGGCATTGCCACACAAGACAGAAACCGGCCAATAACGCCATTAATAGCCGATTATACTCGCAAAAGTATAGCTGCATTTATCGAAAAATATCCCAATGTGGGATTGCTTGTATGTCTTGGCGAAGCGATGGATACTTACGAAGACGATGTAAAATGGTTTACCGAAACCATTATTCCCGGCGTAAAAGATGGTTTGAAAACATTAGGCAGAAATGATGAGCCGCCCATTCTGCTTCGTGCTCACGATACTGATGCTAAAATGGTGATGGATGCGGCTTTGCCTCTCTACAAAAACCTGTACACCATGCATAAATACAATGGTGAAAGTTTAACAACTTACGAGCCGCGTGGTCCATGGGCAAAGATTCATACCGATTTAAGTTCGCTGGGAAGTATCCATATTAGTAACGTACATATTTTAGCCAATTTGGAACCTTGGCGCTGGAGCTCACCTGATTTTGTGCAGAAAGCAGTAAAAGCCATGCACAATATCCATGGAGCAAATGCATTACACTTGTATCCTCAAGCTTCGTACTGGGATTGGCCTTACACAGCCGACAAACTACCAAACGGCGAACGTCAAAAACAAATTGACCGTGACTGGATGTGGTACAAAACATGGGCACGTTATGCATGGAAAGCTGACCGTAATCGGGTTGATGAAATAAAATATTGGAACTCGCAAATTGACAATTATTATGGCGTAAATGAAGCTGATGCATGCCGTATACAACGTGCATACGATGAAAGTGGCGAAATTGCTCCAAAACTGTTGCGACGATTTGGTATTACCGAAGGAAACCGCCAAACACTTTTACTGGGAATGTTTATGGCTCAACTCGTGAATCCATATAAATACACCATTTATCCCGGATTTTATGAAAGTTGTGGTCCTGAAGGTGAAAAGCTGATTGAATATGTGGAAAAAGAATGGAAAAAACAACCCCATGTAGGCGAAATGCCTCTCGATATTATTGCTCAGGCAATTGCTCATGGCGACAAAGCCATTGCTGCCATCGATTCAGTTGCTGGTAAAGCAACCAAAAATAAGGACGAGTTCAAACGACTTCAAAACGATATGCATTGCTACCGTGAGTTTGCTTATTTCTTTGAAAATAAGGTAAAAGCTGCCAAACTTGTGCTCGATTATCAATGGGGAAAAGAAATTAGCAAGCTTGATGCGGCTATTCCATATATTGAAAAAAGTTTGGAACATTATAAGAAATTAGTTGATTTGACAAAGGATACTTATTTGTATGCAAACAGTATGCAAACAGCTCAAAGAGCTATCCCAATAAGTGGTTTGGATGGAAAAAATAAAACATGGGAAGAAATGTATATTTATTTTCAGAACGAGCTGGAAAACTATAAAAAAAATCTTTCTATGTTGAAAACTCATCTTAACGCGCCTGTTAAGAAAACACTTATTCCTGCTTTAGCTGTTGCAAATGTAAAACTGATTAGCAAGAATACTACGATAAAATTTCGTTCAGGGGATTCATTATACTCTGATTATCCTTCAAAAATTATAGAATTTGCTCCGGAATTAGCTAATATGACTCCCTGGTTTATGAACTCAAATGCGCAAAGGGAAAATGGTACTGCTGTTGAATTTGAGACTGATAAACACGTAAAATTGCTAATTGGTTATTACAGAGATGATCATCGCCGTTTTGCGAAAGCACCTAAACTCGAAACAGATGCCTCTGCAAATCTTTACAGCCAAGCCGAACCTGTACTGTTTAATGCCATAAGTATTGACGGTTTACCTCCTGTCAATGTTCATGCATTTCATTTTGAAGCAGGTTATCATAAATTATTATTACCTAAAGGATTAATAATGGTGATTGGATTCACCAATGCAGATATTATGCAGAGAAATGCCGGTCTTGCAGGTTTAGATAAAGACGAAAGCATGGATTGGATGTTTAATTAAGACTAACGCCTAAGCCCTAAAGGGGAATTTTAAGAAATAAAAAGCCTCGGGTTTTGCACAATAAATATGAAATATAATTTTTATATAGCAATTCTTATTCTGACAGTTGTTTGTCCCTTATTCGTTGTGGGACAGGATAATACATTTGACAATTTAGTGACCGATATTGATGGCAATGTTTATATGACTATAAAAATAGGCAATCAGGTTTGGATGGCAGAAAATCTGCGAACTACACATTATCGTAACGGAGATCCAATTTTGACCACTACGCCTGATACACTCGATTATAGGTTGGAGGCTGAGCCAAAATACCAGTTTGTATATAATAATGATGAGGATAATGCATTGATTTATGGCCGACTTTACACTTGGTATGCAGTTACTGATAGTCGAAATATTTGTCCTGAATGCTGGCATATTCCTACTATCGAAGAATATAAAATACTCGACGAAACTTTGGGTGGAAAAATAGCTGCCATTGCAAAACTTAAAGCTGTGGGAACGAAATACTGGTTGAAACCTAACTCTGACGCAACAAACGACAGCGGCTTCAATGGCTTACCGGGAGGATGGCGTTCGGCCAAAGGCAGATACGGAGCCATTGGTAAGTATGGACATTGGTGGTGTGCCAACCGTCAAACGGAGGAGTATACATTCAGAATGTTTTTATCATTCGACGAATCCTGTTATAAAAATCATTTAGGTTCATCCGATCCACAAACAGCTTGGTCGGTGCGATGTGTGAAAGATTAGATCTTCATAAGCCTTAAATGGGAATATTAATAAATCAATTGACTCAGGATTTAGCTGCTTTCTATGTTTAATTAAGAATATTGATTTTTAGCAGAATCATGATTTAATTGGCAAAATTCTATACATTTTACAAGAATAGATGAGAAAAATATATTTACTAATTTTTATCTTTTTAGCTCCATTTTTATCAGCTCAAATTTCTCCTCTCTCCCTAAGAAAAGGGAGTGGGGGTGAAGTGTTCCAATCCCGTATGTCCGAAATCTACGAGCAGGTAAAAACACCCCATAAATACGGTTTGGTTGTTGCGCCGACAACAAATAATTACAAAATTGATTGCCCCACCGTTTTTCAAAAAGATGGAAAATGGTTTATGACCTATGTGGTTTATAACGGCAAAACCGGAACTGATGGTCGTGGTTACGAAACATGGCTGGCTGAAAGTGATGATTTACTGCATTGGACAACAATGGGACGAATTCTTTCGTTCAAAGAAGGAACTTGGGATCAGAGTCAACGTGGAGGTTTTCCTGCATTGCCCGACATGACTTGGGGTGGAAGCTACGAGCTACAATCGTGGAAAGGAAAATACTGGATGACCTATATTGGTGGTGAAAATTCTGGATATGAAAAAGGGCCTTTAAGCATTGGACTTGCATGGACTCTTAAAAAAAATCTGGGCAAAACCGTGGAATGGGAATCATTTGAAAAACCCATTCTTTCGAGCAAAGATAAAGATGCACAATGGTTCGAAAAACTGACGCAATACAAAAGCACAATTTATTGGGATAAAAAGAAAACATTGGGCGCACCCTTTGTAATGTTTTACAATGCCGGTGGCGTACATCCTGAAACGGGTTTGAAGGGTGAACGCATAGGTATTGCACTATCGAAAGATTTGAAAAAATGGAAGCGTTACGCAGGAAATCCTGTCTTTGGACACGAAATTCAGGGTATGATAACCGGTGATGCACAAATTCAGCAGTTTGGAGACTTGTACGTGATGTTTTACTTTTCTGCTTTCAACACCAATAAACCTTATAAAGCATACAACACTTTTGCTTGCAGTTACGACCTTATTCATTGGTACGATTGGCAAGGCGACGATTTGATTATTCCTTCGAAACCTTACGACGACCTTTTTGCACATAAAAGTTATGTTATTAACCACAATGGCGTAGTATATCATTTTTATTGTGCGGTGAATACACATGACCAACGGGGCATTGCTGTGGCAACGAGTAAACCAATGGGACGTTCCGAGGTGCGTTTTCCTGAACAGGAGATAAAAGAACGTCGAACACTCGTGAATCTGAATCAGGATTGGAAAACGTGGATGAACAAGGATACTTTTAAAGTAGATATTCCGCATAACTGGGACGATTATTATGGCTATCGCCAACTTACACATGGAAATTTACACGGAACAGCTACCTACACAAAAACATTTACAGCACCCATTATTGAGATAAATAAACGCACATTTCTACGTTTCGAAGGCGTTGGAACGTATGCAAGGGTAATGTTGAACGGAAAAAATTACGGACGATTTTTGAGTCGAAGAACAACTTTTACGATTGATGTTTCGAACGAAATTAAATCCGGGACTACAAATCAGCTGACTGTAGTTGCAGAGCATCCCGAAATGATTTCGGACATGCCGTGGGTGTGTGGTGGTTGCTCGTCGGAATGGGGCTTTAGTGAGGGCTCGCAGCCGCTGGGAATTTTCCGACCTGTGGTATTGGAAATTACCGATAATGTGCGCATTGAGCCTTTTGGTGTTCATATTTGGCACAATGACAAAGCCGATTCGGTATTTATTGATACGGAATTGAAAAACTATGCTGCCGAAAAAGTGCAAATTGAATTTGTTAGCAAACTGAATAATGAAGATGGTCAAGCGGTTTTCCGTTTGGCTGAAAAAGTAACATTAAACGCAAACGAAACACGAATAATTCGCCAATCGTCGCCGATTACAAATCCAATTCGTTGGAGCAGCGAAAAACCCTATTTGTATAAACTGGCTTCGATGATTAAGCGTGAAAACAATATAACTACCGACGAAATTACGACCTCGTTTGGCGTTCGTACTATTAGTTGGCCGGTAAAACGAAAAGATAATGATGGACGCTTTTTTCTGAACGACAAACCGACTTTTATCAACGGAACTTGCGAATACGAACACCAGTTCGGACAACCGCATGCCTTTAGTAATGAGCAAATTATTTCACGCGTAAAGCAAATCCAGTCTGCCGGATTCAATGCCTTCCGGGATGCGCATCAACCGCACAATTTGGAATATCAGCATTTACTCGACGACAAAGGAATACTTTACTGGACGCAATTTTCGGCACATGTGTGGTACGATACACCAGAGTTTCGGAATAATTTTAAAACATTGCTTCGCCAATGGGTAAAAGAGCACCGCAACTCGCCTTCGGTAATTATGTGGGGCTTGCAAAATGAAAGCGTGTTACCAACCGATTTTGCCGAAGAATGTTGCAGTATTATCCGCGAAATGGACCCAACAGCTCGAAATATGCGTGTGATAACCACCTGCAATGGAGGTACTGGCACTGATTGGGATGTGGTGCAAAACTGGAGTGGAACCTATGGCGGCAATATTGAAAACTACGGAAAAGAGTTATCGCAAAAAAATCAGTTGCTCAATGGTGAATATGGTGCTTGGAGGTCGCTAGGCTTTCATACCGAAACAACAGAATTTGATCCCAGCGGTTTGTGGACGGAAGGTCGTGCAACGCAGCTGCTGGAAAAGAAAATAAAACTGGCCGAATCGGTAAAAGATAGTGTTTGCGGGCAGTTTCAGTGGATTTTCAGTTCGCACGACAACCCCGGTCGCCGCCAGCCCGACGAAGCTCACCGCGTTATCGACAAAGTTGGACCGTTTAATTACAAGGGATTGGTTTCGCCCTGGGAAGAACCAACCGATGCCTATTATATGTATCGTGCCAACTATGTTTCAGCAAAAACTGACCCGATGGTATATATTGTTTCGCACACTTGGCCAAACCGTTTCACAAAGCGGACAAGAGCAACAATTGAAGTGTACAGCAATTGCGATAGCGTAAAACTCTACAACGATGCAGTGGATTCAGTCTATTTGGGTAAAAAGAAAAACAACGGCATTGGAACACATTTCACATGGGAAAATCGGGACATTCGCTACAATGTGCTTCGCGCTGTGGGATATTTTGGTGGAAAAGAGGTAGCAGAAGATGTGGTGGTACTGAACAATCTGGAAAAAGCGCCGCATTTTAAAATGCTTTATTTTGATAAAGAGAATTCTTTTTACAATGATGAAAGAATTTCATGGCAACCTGAAACCGCCAGAAAAATTAAAGCTAATCATAACTACAACTATCTCTATCGCCTAAACTGCGGTGGCGACGAATACAAAGACCAGTTCGGGCAAACATGGCTAAAAGACGACAGCACTTTTTCGCGTTCGTGGGCAGCCGATTTCAAGGAACTGAATCCGTATCTGGCAAGTCAGCGCGTAACTTACGACCCAATACGTGGCACAAAAGATTGGTCGCTGTTTGGCAATTTCCGCTTCAGTCGACACAAGCTAAACTTTAGCTTTCCGCTTCCGGATGGAAACTACCGCGTGGAACTTTACTTTACCGAACCGTGGCATGGAACAGGCAGTAGCGAAAAAACCGACTGCGAGGGACTGCGGATTTTTGATGTGGCAATTAACGATTCGGTTGTGTTGAATGATTTGGATATTTGGGCAGAAAGCGGACATGATGGAGCATTGAAAAAAGTGGTTTATGCTACCGTAAAAGGTGGAAAACTGGTGATTTCATTCCCCGAAGTAAAAGCCGGACAAGCAATTATCTCGGCTATTGCCATTGCCTCTTCTGATAAAAATGTACA
Organism: Paludibacter jiangxiensis; assembly: GCA_945870155.1. Taxonomy (GTDB): domain Bacteria; phylum Bacteroidota; class Bacteroidia; order Bacteroidales; family Paludibacteraceae; genus Paludibacter; species Paludibacter jiangxiensis_A. Next base: position 26,032 of record CAMBSB010000035.1, read on the forward strand.
AATAATACAAGCAAAACAAACTGATTGGTCGTGGAGGGAAGCCGAAAAAAATGTTTTGGAGAAAACGCCAAAAGAAATGCTTCCCGAAGATAAAAATGCACGTGTAAGCACTACTTACGAAGCTGAAAAAGCTATTTTGAAAGGTAATTTCGAAAAAATAATCGTGAAAAACAAAGAAGGAATTCGATTTGGAAAAGGTATCAATAATTCTATTCAGTGGACTATCAACACCGGATTAGCACAGATATATGCTTTGCGATTTAATTATATGAATACAACAGTTAAGCCAATTAAAGCTCATTTCCAAATATTTACGTCGAATGGTATACTGCTGAAAGACGATGAAATTACTTTTTCTGAAACCCCTGATAAGTGGAAACAAATAAGTACCACGACCGGATCTTATATTAATGCCGGTAAATATTTTGTGCGAATAACAGGCGAAAATATTGACGGATTAAGTTTTGAATCGCTCGAGGTTCAGTAATTAGTGATTACAAAAAACAAAAAACACAGTCTTTCTATCAGCATAACTAATAATTATTTTAATTTTTTGCATAATTTTGCAATTTACAATAACCATCTAATATATATGAAATTAGGATATAAACTGCGCATTTTTATAACTTTTGTACTATTCTCAAATATTATCAATGCACAAAGCAATAAAATTCTAATCACGGAATTTATGGCTATTAACTCTAATGGCATAATGGATGAGAATCTTGAACATTCCGATTGGTTGGAAATTTTCAACAACACCGATAGTCCTATCAATTTAGCTGGTTGGTATTTAACCGACGATGCAAATGTTCCTACTAAATGGACTTTTCCCTCAATAATTATTCAAAAAAATGCTTATTTAGTTGTGTTTGCTTCGGATAAGAACCGAATTGACCCCACAAAAAACCTGCATACCAACTTTAAACTTTCAGGTTCGGGTGAATATTTAGGAATTATTGAGCCAGATTTAACGGTTTCACACGCCTATTCTCCTATATTCCCTGCACAACGACAAGATGTTTCGTTTGGTTATTTTCAAGGTCAACAAGTTTATTTCTCTACAGCTACACCCGGACAGGAAAACGTGGGTGGAAGTTTGCCTTTTTCGCCTAATTTCAGTAGCAAACGAGGCTTTTACAATACTCCATTTGATGTTACTTTATCTTTACCCGGAGGCGATGGTCAAATATATTATACAACTAACGGTGCCCGACCTTCCAAAACAACCGGATCACTTTACACTACACCAATTCGCATTTCAACAACAACTCCACTCAGCGCAGTGTCAATCAATTCGGCCGGTGTAAGCAGTTCAATTGTTACAAATACTTACATTTTTTTAACCGATGTGCTTAAACAACCCAAAACTCCGGCGGGTTACCCAACCGACTGGAAAGAATCTACAGAGAGTTCATCCATTCCTTCAGATTACGAAATGGACACCCGTGTAACTACTGCTACAGCTTACAAGGATAAAATAATTGGTTCTTTTCAATCATTGCCTACCATGAATATCGTTACCGATATTGGTAATTTATTTTCGAATGTTGAAAACACATTAACCGGAGGTATTTATATTTTCACAGGTTTGCCACACAGCGAAAGTAAAGTCTGGGAAAGACCAACTTCGGTGGAGTATTTTGATCCGAAAACCGGAAAAGAATTTCAATTGACCTGCCGTTTAAAATTGCATGGAGGGAACAGTCGACGACCCAGTAATAGCCCAAAACATGGTTTTGAACTGACTTTCAAATCTTCTTATGGTCCTTCAAAGTTGAACTTTGATATTCTTGACGAAAAAAACACAACCAAAGAGTTTAATTCATTGGTGTTGAGAGCAGGTTATAATTACACCTGGGTAAAAAATTCGGCCTTGCAACAAGCTCCAGCACAATACATTCAGGATTCTTGGGCAAAAACCACACAGTTGGATATGGGACAACTTTCGTCACATGAAACTTTTGTACATCTTTATTTAAATGGTTTATATTGGGGACTTTACAATATCTCAGAGGAAATAAACAATGATTTTCTTAAATCTTATTTGGGTGGAAACGAAGAAGATTATGATGTGGTGAAAGAAAAAGAAACAACAACGCCTACTGACGGTACCATGGTTGCATGGAATTCATTTAAATCGCAAATTACAGGAGTTGAAACCAATGTAAATTATCAGAAAATACAGGGAAAAAACGCCGATGGCACTGTTAATTCTGCTTTTCAAAAACTGTTAGATGTTGATAATTACATTGATTATATGCTAATAAATTATTATATAGGTAATGGTGATTGGGATGCCAATAACTGGACAGTAGGTAGAAATAGAATAACAAATGATGCAGGATTTAAATTTTTTGTTTGGGATGCCGAAACATCTATGACATCCTTAACCGAAAATAAAATTATTACCGGATCAGCCGGCAATCCTGCCGCTTTTATGCAGTATTTAAAGAAAAATGCTGATTTTAAAGTAGCTATTGCCGATAGAATTAAGAAACATCTGCTCGATGCTGGCGGAGCATTAACACCTGCTAAAAATATGGAACGTTACAATAAATTAGCCGACGAAGTTGAACAAGCCATGATTTGCGAATCGGCGCGCTGGAGCGATTGGTATACTCCCTATACTCCATACACTTTAAACGACCATTGGTTGCCGCGAAAGGCTGATTTATTAGCCAATTATTTCCCTCAACGAACCGATGTTTTATTGTCGCAATTGAAAACAGCAAGTCTCTATCCTGGTGTTAATGCACCGGTATTAAGTCATGCAGGTGGTGATATGACCACTGCAATTAATTTGGGAATGACAACTAATTCAGGAACAATTTATTATACAACTGATGGAACAGACCCCCGCACAGCCATAACCGGAACTGTAGGTGTCAATACAAAAACCTATACATCGGCAATTAGCATAAATTCTAATACAACAATCAAAGCCCGTGCAAAAACTTCTACAGAATGGTCGGCCCTTTCTGAAGCAATATTTACCTACACCAATGCAATACAAACGCCTTTAGTTGAAATGCTTGCAAGTTCATCATATCCAAATCCATTCAGCATATCAACAAAAATTCAATTAACCATACCTTATGAAAGCGATTTGCAAGTTGATATTTACAACATCGATGGCAGCTTGGTAAAACAATTGTTTAAAGGAAAAGCCAATAGCGGAGTAAATCAGTTTGACTGGATACCAACTAATACATCAAAAGGCGTATATATTTGCCAAATTAATTTTGAAGGTAAAAAAACATATTTGAAATTGGTAAGAAGATAATTTAGAGATAAAAAACAAGAACAATCAATTTAACGAATCATTTGCCTAGTTACATCATTACCCGCTTTGTTAAAAAATTCGGTAACAGGCAATGATTATGGTTTGCCAATTAAGCCTGTAAACTCGCAGGTAGAAACATTTACTTCTGAAAATCGCAACCAAAGGCGGCTTCCATTTTCGACTAAGTGTTGTTGGAAATAATTAAAGCAAAAATTGTGTTTTATGCTTTTTCATTTTACAAATTTATAACTTTCCCAAAGTTCAATACTTTAGGAAAGTTAAGTTTTTAAAAAATCAATTATTGACCAAAAATTTTTCACCCACTACTTTCACCTGACTTACAACTACGTTTTTGTTGGCTATTGAAACTACGTCCGGTTGTTTTCCACCTACTGAAATCAGTACTTTACCGGTTTCAACCACAGGGTTATTATTAGCATCACGGGCAGCAAATTGATCGGGAGTAAGTTCAAATTCAACTGTTTGCGTTTCGCCTGCTTTCAAATATATGCGTTTGAAGCCTTGCAATGATCGTACTGCTTTTTGAAGTTTACTATAAGGTAACGAAACGTATAATTGCACAACTTCGTCGCCATCAATTTTACCCGTATTGGTTACATTTACAGCAATTTTAATTCTTTCACCGGTTTTGATTTCGGCTGTAATATTTTTCAACGCATATTCAAAAGTGGTGTAACTTAATCCATAACCGAATTCGTACAAAGGTTTGTCTTCGAAATAACGGTAAGTTTTTCCCTTCATATTGTACACGTCAAATGCAGGTATCTGATTGATATTCTTGTAGAAAGTTAGCGGCAATCGTCCCGAAGGATTGTAATCACCAAAAAGGATGTCGGCAATGGCTGTTCCGCCGGCCTGACCCGGATACCAAGCTTCGAGGATGGCTGGAATATTGTCAGCTTCCCAGTTGAATGCTACCGCACTACCGTTTAACAACACCAATACAGTTGGTTTTCCGATCTTCTGAATTTCGCGTATCAATTCGGTCTGACTGGCTGGCAGTTGAATATCCAAACGGTCGCCGTGATCAAAACCGGGCACTTTCACCTTCATTTCTTCACCTTCGAGCGATGGGCTTAAACCCATGCAAAGCACTACCACATCGGAGTTTTTTGCTAATTCTACAGCTTCTTCTTTCAGTTTTGGATTTGGAACATCCCAAACCAAGCGAGCTGTGGCAAATTCAGTATTGTTTTGAGGATAATCAAATTGAATTTCATACTTTTTTCCGGCTTCCAGTTCTATAAATTCATATTCGTTGCGTGGGCTGTGATCGCTCGGACGACCATGAATAAACAATTTCCCATCAATAAAAATATCAAATCCATTGAATGCTTCTGCTCCGATAGCGTATTTTCCGGTTAATGGCGGTACAAGAACTGTTTTCCACCGAACCGAAAACGAATCGGGCTGCATGTCGTTGAACGGTGCTTTTGACCACCAAACAAAGTCCAGTTTTTCATCAATTCGTTTATGTTTTAATTTGCCCTTAAAGTTTTTACCAGCAAAATACTCTCCTTTTAAACCATTCTTTTTCAGCGACTTATCAGTAAAAAAATATTTGGGCGAAATGGCTGTGAGACAAGGCAATTCATCAGCCAAGCGGCAACCCTGTGCATAATTTACCACTGCATTTGGCAGCTTAGCAACAATTCCTTTCAATGGAGTAATACCATTGGAAGGAAAACCATTATAATTTCCAAGCAGAATTTCGCGGTTATCTGCATTTGGTCCAATCACAGCTACACGTTTCACATCTTTTGAAAATGGAAGCGTATTATCAGCATTTTTCAACAAAACCATAGATTTGTGAGCCGATTCCAATGCGACTTCCTTATGTTGCTGACAATCCACTACCGAAAGTGGAATTTGTGCATATTTCACTTTGTCGTTCGGATCGAACTGCCCGAGTTTCATACGTGCCATAATCAATCGTTTCACCGAAATATTGATTTCAGCCTCTGTAACAAGTCCTTGTTTTACAGCATTTAACAAACTTCTGGCATAAACGCTTCCGCAATTTAAATCCGTTCCCGCTTTTACAGCCATTGCCGAAGCCTGTTCGGGTGTTGCAACAATATTATGCGCTTTTTTCTCATAAAAATCCTGTATAGCTCCACAGTCTGAAACGATATAGCCCTGAAAATTCCAGTTATTTCGCAAAATATTTTCCAAAAACTTACTTCCACAACAAGGCGCACCGTTCAATCGTTGGTAAGCACACATCACAGAATAAGCGCCACCTTCCTCGACAGTACGTTTGAAATGAGGCAAATAAGTTTCGGCCAAATCGTAGTCACTGGGCCAAACATCAGCCGAATGGCGGGTAGATTCCGGTCCGCTGTGCACTGCAAAATGTTTCACAGTTGCCACCAATTTCATATAACGAGGATCGTTTCCCTGCAAACCTTTGATAAAGGGAATGGCTACTTCGGCTGTCAGATAAGGATCTTCGCCGTAAGTTTCCATGCCACGTCCCCAGCGTGGATCACGAAAGATATTGATATTCGGAGTCCAGAAAGTTAGTCCCTGATAAATTCCACGTTTGCCCTGACGTTGGTAATCGTTGTATTTTGCCCGGGCTTCGTCCGAAATTACATTCGCAACTGAAAACATCAAATCCTTGTCCCACATGGCTGCCATGCCGATAGCTTCAGGGAAAACGGTTGCCAAACCCGAGCGTGCCACACCGTGAAGACATTCGTTCCACCAGTTGTAAGCAGAAATTCCCAAGCGATTAACAGCCGGAGAATCAAAACGCATAAGTTCTGTTTTTTCTTCAATGGTCAATCGGGAAACTAAATCGTTGGTACGCTTCTCAAAACTTAATGTTGTATCTTTCCATGGATCAATTGCTTGTAATGGAGAAACTATTGTTAATAAAACGATAGTTGTGAAAAAAAATAGTTTTGTGCTTTTCATTTGTTTTGACAATTTATTAAATATTTTTTATGTTGGCAAATAACTTTGTAGAAATGTTTTTATCATTTCTGTAAGTCATAAATTTTACGCCATCATATTTATTCAGTCCATCTTCTGTGGCTATCCAGATAAAGTTGCGCGAATCCTGAAATATTGTATTTATAAGGCTGTTTGACAACTCATTATCTGTTGAAAACAGTTTCCCGGTTTGAGCTGTTATTGAAGTTATTATTCCTGAAATATAAAGCAGGACTAACATGAATTTCTTCATATATTAATACTTTGATTTACTGTGGTTAAGTGATATTTGCGACAAAAGTACAAAAAAATAATCAACAGGAATTTAGTAAAATGACGAATTAATATTTATTTCGTAACTTGCAGAATTGTAAATATTTAAATTAGCTTTTACACTCAGATACAGTATTTATTTTATTTTTTCAATAAATTCTGTTTTTGAGTACATCTCAGCCTTTTTTGCGTCTCAATTTCACTAATTAGTTTTAAAAAATGCGTCGATTCTTCTATATATTTTATTTGTTTTCAGCCTGTTTATGCGGATTCGCACAACAGCCTGATTGGGAAAATCAACACGTCTTGCATATCAATCGTGAACCAGCTCGATCGGCATTTTTTAGTTATAAAAACACAATTGGTGATAGTCAGTTATCGCTCAATGGCATATGGAAATTCCGCTGGTCGCCAACTCCAGAAGGAAGGATTTTTGATTTTTACAAACAAGATTTTAATGATACAAACTGGAAAAGCTTTTCCGTTCCGGCCAACTGGGAAGTAAACGGATATGGCAAACCAATCTACGTTTCATCTGGCTATTCGTTTAAAATTGATCCGCCACGCGTAACTTCTACACCTCCTGAAAAATATACAGCTTTCAAAGAGCGTAATCCTACAGGGCAATATCGACGTTCGTTTACATTACCTGAAAGTTGGAAAACCGGTCAGGTTTTTCTGCGTTTCGATGGAGCTCAAAGTGCTTTTTATGTATGGATTAACGGCAACAGAGTTGGCTACAGTGAGGGAAGCATGGAACCTTCGGAGTTCAATGTTACGAAATTTCTGACCGCTGGCGAGAATCAGATAGCGATTGAGGTTTACAAATACTGCGACGGCTCATACCTCGAAGATCAGGATATGTGGCGATTTGGAGGCATACACCGCGATATTACGCTTTTTCACACGCCTGACATTCGCTTATCCGATTTGCATATCAGAACGTTGCTGGATAAAAACTACGAAAATGCGACATTGGAAATAGATCCTGAACTTTCAGTTTTTGGCAAACAAACAGGTAAAGGATATACAGTTCGTGCAGTGATTGAAAACCTGATCAATGTAACTGCCGATGCTGCATCTATTCTTAATTTGGACAATAAAGCAGCGTTGATGAACGAATGGAATCCACAGCGCGGTCCACGTAAAACCGGCAGACTAAAATCCGAAATTAAGAATCCTTTGAAATGGACTGCCGAAACTCCAAACTTATACACACTCAACATTTCGTTGGAAGATAGCACTGGAAAAGTGCTTGAACGCATCCGCCAACGTATTGGCTTTCGGTCGGTAGAAATTAAAAACGGACAAATGCTGGTCAATGGAAAACCAATCCGCCTGCGGGGTGTAAATCGCCATGAGCACGATCCCAAACTTGGCAAGGTAATGACTGAAGCCCTGATGCTGAAAGATATTTTGCTAATGAAACAAGCCAATATCAATGCTGTACGCACCTGTCATTATCCCAATGTAACGCGCTGGTACGAACTCTGTGACTCACTTGGATTGTACGTGATGGACGAAGCCGATATTGAAGAACATGGATTGCGCGGCAAACTGGCTTCTGATCCTGACTGGGTCCAGTCATTTCTCGACCGCATCATCCGTATGGCTGAGCGGGATAAAAATCATGCTTCAATAGTCATGTGGAGTTTGGGAAACGAAGCTGGTTATGGTCCAAACTTTGCGGCTTGTTCGGCATGGCTGAAAGATTTTGACCCAACTCGCCCCATTCATTACGAAGGAGCTCAGGGGCTTAACGGTGAACCTGACCCCACGACGGTAGATGTTATCAGTCGCTTTTATACACGCGTTCAAGAGGAATATCTAAATCCGGGCATCGATGAAAATAGCAGTATGGAACGTCCCGAAAATGCACGTTGGGAACGACTGCTCGATATTGCGCAGCGCACCAACGACAACCGTCCCGTTATGACAAGTGAGTACGCCCATGTTATGGGCAATGCTGGTGGCAATTTACAAGAATATTGGGATGAAATGTACTCCAATAAACGCATGTTGGGTGGTTTTATATGGGAATGGGCCGATGAAGGTGTTTTCAAAACATTGCCTAACGGAAAAACACAGGTTTCGTATGGGGGCGATTTTGGCGATTTCCCCAACCTGAAAACTTTTTGCATCAAAGGTGTGGTAACAAGCGACCGTCAAACTACTCCCAAATACGAAGAAGTGAAAAAGGTGTATCAGCCAATAGCTATAAAGTTGGTAAACGGAGAATTACAAATTATCAACCGCCAACACCATTCTGACTTATCGCTTTACAAATGCCTTTGGACAATCACCAATTACGGTAAAATAAAATACAAAGGTGAAATAAAATTGCCCGATCTTCAACCCGGCGATACGGCTATGCTTATTAGTCCCGATTCTATGACTTTGGTGCCCGACATTGATTTAGTGACTAATTATCAGTTTGTTCTGAAAAATGATTGTGATTGGGCAAAAGCCGGTTATGTGGTAGCTTCGGAGCAATTTCCATTTAATGATATAAAACTTCCTTCAAAAGATATTCAGAATAAAGGAAAACTAACTGTATCCGAAGCAAATGAGAACTTAACGGTAAAAGGCAAAAGCTTTTCTGCTAGTTGGAATACAAAAAACGGCAATCTTACTTCGCTCGTTTACAACGGCAAAGAAATGCTGGCTAGCCAAGCAAAGGATTTTGAAATGCAACCCGTTGTTCAGGCTTACCGTGCACCGACCGATAACGACAAAGGTTTTGGAAACTGGCTGGCTAAAGATTGGAAATTGCAGGGACTCGATTCGCCTAAAGTGAGTGTAGATTCTGTGCATCATTCTGTTCGAGCTGATGGTGCTTTGGTAGTGGAAATTCAAAAAACAAATCAGTATAAAAACGGAAAAGTTAAAACAAAACTCATTTATACGGTCTATTCCAATGGCGAAATTGATTTCGAATGTTGGTTTAATCCAATAGGAAATTTGCCCGAACTACCGAGATTAGGAATTGCACTGGCTTTGAATTCCGAACTCGAAAATTACAGTTGGTATGGCGAAGGTCCGTGGGAAAATTACCCCGACCGGAAAAGTGCTTCAACTGTTGGGTTGTGGAAAAGTACAGTAACAGATCAGTATTTCGCATATCCCCGTCCGCAGGAAACCGGAAATCATGAGGACATTCGCTTTCTGACACTGAAAAATGCTAAAAACCAAGGGATAAAAGTACAGGCAGTGGGGAAAACATTCTCAGCATCGGCCATTCATTTTGCAGCGAACGATTTGACCAATGAAACGCACGAATGCAATCTTATTCCACGCAAGGAAGTCATTCTTAACATTGATTGCGCTGTGTTGGGATTGGGAAATAGCAGTTGTGGACCGGGCGTTTTGAAAAAATATGCGATAGAAAAAAAAGAACATAAATTACATATTAGAATAAGCCCTAACCCTTAAAGGGTAATAAAACAGTTCTTCGATCATAAACAAATATTAAATATCTATATATACTAATCAAAATTTCCCTTTAGGGGATAAAGGGGTCATTTTTATGAAAACAACTTTACGAGGAATAGTTCCACCCATTGTTACGCCATTGTTGGACGATAACACACTTGATATTGAAGGTCTTGAACGATTAATTGAGCACGTTGTTGAAGGCGGAGTTCACGGTATTTTTATTTTGGGTACAACCGGCGAATCGCAGAATTTGGGCTATGGGTTGCGCTGCGAAATGATAACGCAATCGGCACGAATATTGAAAAACCGTATTCCGTTACTAGTAGGGATTTCGGACACTTCGATTGCCGACAGTATAGCTTTAGCAAATGTAGCTTCTGAGTTTGGCGCCGATGCTGTGGTTTCGGCTCCCCCTTATTATTACGCTACAGCCCAAGCTGAATTGGTTGATTTTTACAATGTGTTGATTCCACAATTGCCACTGCCGATATTCCTTTACAATATGCCGACGCATACAAAAACATC
>CAMBSB010000036.1 GCA_945870155.1 Paludibacter jiangxiensis
TAAAAAAATACTTTGGTTTCCATTGGCAAGTTTTTTGAACCTCAATTTAATGGGTTCTTTTGCTTTGGGGTTTGATGGCTTTCTCATTTGCTAATCAATAATGTTTGTTACTCACTGCAAATATAGTACATTTTTTGCTACTAGTAGCAAACGAGTAGCAAAAATGTACCAATTAAAGACAATCAACAACAAACAAAACTAAAAACTTATGTGTTTTAAATATCAACTAATTTGCTGTATTACAGTGTATTTAATTGCTTTTATTTGTCTTTTGTTTGTTAACGTTTGAGCACAAAAAAGGGGCTGTTAGTGTCAAAACCAAACAGCCCCGTATTTTAGATAAAAGAACAAAGATGAAAGAAAAAAGACGAAATTGCTGAATTATAAAACAATCCAAAAGTCTTTCCTCTTTGATCTTTACTCTTTCTTCTATTTTTTATTTAGCATAACTTACTGCTCTCGTCTCTCTGATAACAGTAATTTTTACCTGACCCGGATAAGTCATTTCGTCTTGCACTTTTTTAGCTATATCAAACGATAATAATTCAGTTTCTTTATCGTCCAATTTGTCAGCTCCTACTATCACACGCAATTCGCGACCTGCCTGAATGGCATAAGTTTTTAAAACTCCGGGATACGAAAGTGCCAAAGCTTCCAAATCGTTCAATCGTTTTACATAAGCTTCCACTATCTCTCTACGTGCGCCCGGACGTGCTCCTGATATAGCATCACACACCTGAACTATAGGTGCAATAAGTGTTTCCATCTCTACTTCGTCGTGGTGAGCGCCTATGGCATTGCAAATATCGGGTTTTTCTTTGTATTTCTCTGCAAGACGCATGCCAAGAATTGCATGTGGCAATTCCGGTTCATCATCTGGCACTTTTCCAATATCGTGTAAGAGTCCTGCACGTTTGGCTTTTTTAGGATTTAATCCCAATTCCGAAGCCATAGTGGCGCATAGATTTGCAACTTCGCGTGAGTGTTGTAATAAATTTTGACCATAAGATGAACGATATTTCATTTTACCTACCATACGAATAAGTTCGGGATGTAAGCCATGAATTCCTAAATCTATGGTTGTTCTTTTTCCAATTTCAATAATTTCTTCTTCCACCTGTTTACGCACTTTTGAAACAACTTCTTCGATGCGTGCAGGATGTATACGACCATCTGTAACCAATTGGTGAAGTGATAAACGTGCAATTTCACGACGTACAGGGTCGAATGCAGAAAGCACAATAGCTTCGGGTGTGTCGTCTACAATTATTTCTACCCCGGTGGCTGCTTCCAACGCACGGATATTTCTTCCTTCGCGACCAATAATGCGACCTTTTATTTCATCAGAATCAATATTAAATACAGTTACTGAGTTTTCTATGGCAGTTTCGGTGGCTACTCTTTGTATGCTTTGAACTACAATTTTCTTTGCTTCCTTATTGGCTGTCATTTTTGCCTCTTCCATAATATCGTTAATGTACGACATGGCATTGGTTTTGGCTTCTTCTTTCAAAGCTTCTACTAATCTTTCTTTGGCTTGTTCTGCTGATAAACCCGAAATAGTTTCAAGTTGATTTTGAGCTTCTTTAGTTAAATGATCAAGTTCCTTTTTCTTGATTTCTATAGCACCTAATTGTTGTTCGTGACCTTCGCGAAGGGCATCTACTTCATTTATTTTGCGTTGTAAATCACCTTGTTTTTGATTTAGTTGCATTTCTCTTTGTTGAAGTCTCACTTCTACAGTTTGAATCTTAGCATTGCGTTCTTGAACCTGTTGCTCGTGTTCAACTTTTAAAGCAATAAATTTTTCTTTTGCTTCAATTAATTTGTTTTTTTTAAGTAATTCGGCTTCAGCCACAGCTTCCTGCATAGCTTTTTTATTGAAAACGCGGAAAAGAACATAAGTCCCACCTACGCCAACTATAAAAGCTATCAGTGTAAATATTATTGTTGTCATTTTGTAAAATAGTTCATGTAAATTATTACTCTTGTTATTGTTTTTATTCTTTATTATTCTTTCGATTATTGTAAAAAAAAACGCACCACGTTAACAATAATACATTACTCAGTTTTGAGATAAATGTAAAAAAGTTAGCGAAATGCGGGAAATGTGTTAGAAACGAGCTTAAATAGCTATTTTAAATAAAATGCATATTTATTGCTGGTTTTCCCGATAAAAAATCGGGACAAGCTAGACGACAAATTTAAATAAAATTATACGAATGTATGAAATGAAATTTATTTATTTTCTAATAATTGCTCTAATTCAGCATCAAGTATCTTAATTTTCTCAGCCAAAGGTAACAATTCCTCATCACTCTCTTTTTTTGCATAAGCAACAGCAATTTTAAAAGCAACATAAGTTAGTATTTGGTCATAAGATTTCTGATTATATTTTTTTTGATAATCTTTCAGAATTCTCATTACTATCTTTTCTGCTTTACGATATACTTCCTCTTCTTTACGTACGATATTCAATGGTAATATTGAACCGTTTATATTAATTCGGATTTTAAAAATTTCATTTTCTTTCATAAGCTCTATTCATCTAAAAGAGCTAAACATTTGTCTATTTCCTGCACCATTTGATTTAAGCGTTGCTTCGATTCGTTCCGATCTTCATCGGTTTGGCCTAAACTTTGAGCAATACGTAAATCTTCTTGACTTTTCCTGAGAGTTAAAATCTCTTGATGTGCTAACATTAAATCTGTTTGTTTTCTTTCAATTTCAGATTTTAGCACAGAGTTTTCATTTTTTAATGACATGTAATCAGAAATCAATTTACGCAGCTTCGTTTCAAATGCATTGGAAAGCCCCTCATATATATTTGCCATAACTTCGGAAAAATCTACACAAAAATACTATTTTCATTTGAGATAATCAAATTAATTTTAGTTTTTATGAAAAAAAGTCATTCCCATTAAAATTTAAAGAAAATTATTGATATAATTAATTCGTATTATTATGTGCTTTAGGTTTTTATTTTGTTACTTAACTGCATTATTTCTTTTTAAATCCACACTTTATCCACTCCAATTTAAAATGAAAGTTTATGAATTTTACAAGCTTAAAAATGTATCTGTTATTTGAATAAAAAAATTCTATATCTTTGTTGCTAATAAAAATAATTTTTAAAAACATACTACAAATGAAAAAACTTTTATTAATTCTTATGAGTGGAATTCTACTTACAGGATGTGCCAAAAATGACAATCCTTTTTTCAAAGCTTACGACAATAAATATGGTGCTCCACCATTTGAGCAAATTAAAAACGAGCATTATATGCCTGCTTTTGTAGAGGGGATTAAACAACACCAAAAAGAAATTGATGCTATTGCTGACAATGCGGCAGAACCTACTTTTGCCAATACAATTGAGGCTTTAGAATTTAGTGGCGATTTGTTACAAAAAGTTTCGAGCGTATTTTTTAATCTTTATTCGGCCGAAACAAATGACGAGATGACTAAAATAGCGAATGATGTGTCGCCAATGCTGTCTGAACACAATGATAATTTATATTTGAATGATAAATTATTTACTAAGATTAAAAAACTGTACGACAACAAGTTAACACTTAACTTAAACCCTGAACAGGTTCAGGTACTTGAAAAGTATTATAAAAATTTCATACGCAGTGGTGCAGCGCTTAATCCTACTCAAAAAGAGCAACTTAGAGCGATTAACAAAGAATTAGGTTTAGTTGAATTGGCTTACGGCCAGAATGTATTGGGTGAAACGAATGCCTATAAAAAAGTAATTGAAAATGAAGCTGATTTAGCCGGTTTACCCGAAAGCGTTCGTCAGGCAGCTGCTGAAACTGCGAAAGAAGACAGCCTACCCGGCAAATGGGTTTTCACTAATCAAAAAGCGAGTTTTATACCTGTTTTGCAATATAGCGAAAATCGCGAATTGCGTAAAGAACTGTTATTGGCTTACACCAAACGTGCCAACAATGGCAATAAGTTTGATAACAACAAGAATATCAATACAATAATAAAGTTAAGAGTTAAAAAAGCAAATTTACTAGGATATGCAAGTCCTGCCGACTTTATTTTGGATAATACTATGGCTAAAAATTCAAAAACAGTTTATGATTTTTTAGCAACAGTTTGGACACCGGCTTTGGCTAAAGCAAAATTAGAAGCTGCCGACCTTCAAAAATTGATGGATGCCGAAGGCAAAGGTGAAAAATTAGAAGCTTGGGACTGGTGGTTTTATGCCGAAAAACTTAGAAAAGCCAAATATGATTTAGATGAAGAAGCCCTTCGCCCCTATTTTAAACTAGAAAATGTACGTCAGGGTATATTTGATTTGGCATCTAATTTATTTGGATTGAAGTTTAAAAAACTCGATAATATGCCAAAATATCATGCGGATGTTGAAACATTTGAAGTTACCGACGCCGATGGATCCTTAATTGGAATTTTATATACCGATTATTTTCCACGTCCAGGAAAACGTGCCGGTGCATGGATGAACAATATCACCGAGCAATATAAAAAAGATGGCGTAAATCACCGACCAATTATTTGCAATGTGGGTAATTTTACAAAACCGACATCGGATAAACCATCACTTCTGAATATGGATGAAGTTGAAACAATGTTCCATGAGTTTGGACACGCTTTACATGGCTTACTTTCGCAAACTACCTATGTTACAGTAAGCGGCACAAATGTAGCTCGCGACTTTGTGGAACTACCTTCTCAAATCATGGAAAACTGGTGTTTCGAAACACAAGTTATGAAAACTTATGCCAAACATTATAAAACAGGCGAAACAATTCCTGATGCATTAATTGCTAAAATTCAAAATGCGAAAACATTCAATCAAGGATTTACAATGACTGAATTGTTATCAGCAGCATTATTGGATATGGATTATCATAGCAAAAAAGATACTGCTGATTTTGATGCACAAACATTCGAGAAAAATGCATTAGCTCGCATTGGTATGATACCCGAAATAATTGTTCGTTATAGAAGTACAAATTTCAATCATATTTTCGGTGGAGGTTATTCGGCTGGATATTACAGTTATACTTGGGCTGAAGTATTGGATGCAGATGCTTATCAGGCATTTATCGAAACCGGGGATATTTATAATAAAAATATTGCAACAGCATTTCGTAAAAATATTTTGGAACGCGGTGGCTCCGAAGAACCTATGAAATTGTATTTTACCTTCAGAGGTGCGCAACCTAATCCTGAATCACTTTTAAAAAGAAGAGGTTTAAAGTAAAGACTTTGTTCTATTTATATGTAAATTCTTTTTTGAACTTATAAAGAAATATTTTTCACAAAACTCCAAAATTACCTGTTGTAAATATATTGCAGCAGGTAATTTTTATTTTTTTATGCTTAGTTTAAAGCAGTTTTTAAGTTGAAAAACAAAAGATTCCTTTTTTTTGTGTAAGTTTGCAGGACATAAAATAAATAAACAAATTAGGAACACTTCCCTCATAATAAAGGATTAAGATATAACTTGAAGGTTATATAAATAAATTTTACGTTTGAGTATCATGTACAATTTTAAAGATTTAGATAGGAACTAAACGTAATAATTCGAACTTTATTTACAAGGCACTCTCCTACTCTATTTCGACTTTAAAGTTTACCAGAAATCATTGAAAAAATAAAGATAAAATTAATAGAGTGTTAACTAACTTAGCATAAATCAACAAAAGATTAATTTTTTAATTTTTAAGCAGCAACAAATGAGACTTACATTAAGAAACCTTATAGTTCCAAGTATTCCTTCGGCAGTTTTACTTATTGCCAGCAGTTTACTTATATGGATTTTAGCGTATTTATATTCAACTTATATTTTAATTTCAACGCCATTTATTGACATTACTTTATTTGGTAATGAATATGAATTAGATATACGTGCTGCTCATCTTATATCAATTTTGTTGACACTGTTTAATGCCTTTCTAATATCACAATTAAACAATAAATACTCAATAATTAGGATTCGCAGTTTTTTGCCACCCTTTATTTATATATTTCTTATTTCGTGTTGGGTAAATACTCACACTAATATATTTGCACATTTGTCCCTTACTTTTTACTTGTTTTCTCTTTTTATGACATATGGCATGTATAAAAACAGAAAATCTGCGGAACAAGCATTTCTGGGATCTTTGTTTTTAGGCTTAGCATCATTTTTAGTAAAGCCAATTGCTATGTTTCTTCCATTAATGTGGCTGGGTTTTATTTTTTTAAAAAGCATATCATTTCGCACATTTCTAGCTTCTATTATTGGTTTTATTACTCCCTGGATAATTTATTTTGCTGTTAGAATTTATTTTGAGCCCAATTTTTTATGGTTTAATTTCATTATGCAAGGCTTTAATTTTGGTTTTCCCTTGCTGTCACGTCCTATTAGTGAGTTAATTTATATTTCTTCATTGGTTATTATTATCACTATTATTTTATTTGGTGTTTATACAAAATTATATAACGAAAATATTGATTCCCGACCAAAGTTAAATTTCATGTTGTTACTTTTGTTATTTTCCTTTGTAAATTCTTTAGTTTTTGATAATCAATATATTATATTTATGCCATTTGTTTCGCTAAGTTATTCTATTTTGATTTCTCACTCTTTTACTTTGCAAACTTCCAGATTTATTTTTTGGTTATTTATAGCATTTATATTATTAAGTATTCTATTCGTTATTTCAAATTTTATAATTATTTAAATGACTGGATTTGTAGAATTAGGCTATTTAGGATTATTTATAGCGTCTTTTTTAGCTGCTACAGTAGTTCCATTTAGTTCTGAAGTGGTTTTTTCGGCTATGGTTTATGGTGGGTTAAATGAATGGACCTGTGTTTTTGTGGCCACTTTGGGAAATTGGTTAGGCGGTATGACCTGCTATTATTTAGGTAGATTAGGGAAAATTGAGTGGATAGAAAAATACCTTAGAATTAAAAGGGAAAAAATTGAAAAATTCATGTCTTATATTCATAAATATGGTGATTGGTTTGCTTTTTTTTCTTTCTTACCCGGAATTGGTGATATTATTGCTGTTGCAGCAGGATATTTTCGCTGTCGATGGTGGATCGTTGCAATATCCATGCTGATAGGTAAATTTGTGCGTTATATTGTATGGATGTATTTCAATGGTTTGTTAATGTAATTTTTTGAAGTATGAAATTGATTATGCCATTTAAATTATTCTTTGCACTTTGCTTATTTTCAACTATTTATTCTTTTGGTCAATTGAAGATTGAAGATTTAAAAGTAAATTATGGTTATAGAATAACTCAAAACAGAAATGTAGAAGTGATTATTGTACACTCAACTTATAATATCCAAAATGACGATAAATATAATATTGATTTAGTTCTTAAACAATTTAAACTTTATAAAGTAAGTTCACATTATATTATTGATCGCGAAGGGATTGTGTACAGATTGGTAGATGAAAAAAACATTGCTTTTCATGCAGGAAAAAGCCGGTTGCCTGATGGTAGAACGGGCGTAAATCAATTATCAATAGGTATAGAGTTGATAAATTCACACACAGACTCACCTACTGAGCTTCAAATTCAAACACTATTGAAATTAGTAACAGAAATCAAAAACAGATATAAAATTAAATACGTTTTAAGACACAGCGACATAGCACCAACCCGCAAAACCGACCCTTGGAATATGAATTGGGAAGACTTTATTACAAAAACATCAATTATGAAATAAATAATTCAATTTAGAATAAACAACAAAAAGCTAGAAATCACTAAAACATTTACTGAAATAATTTGCTTTAAAACCAGATTATTAGTCTATTGAAAAGAATAAAATTTAAAATAATGACATTAAATAAACTTCGAATAATTACAACGCTTGTTTTAATGCTTTGTAACATAACGATATATGCACAAAAGGATTTAGAAAAATTAATTAGCGACACTTTAACAATAATTGCTAACAAGCAAGCTTCAGTAGGCAAAGTAAATATTTCATCAATTGCCATCAATATTGAAGAAAAATCAATTTCTGTATTTGCCAACGAAAGATTATCAGAAATACCTATCCGCTTAACAACTGTTGATAGAATATATAAAATGATATCGAACGTAATGGGCTCAAAATATGCCGGTTACAAAGTCAATTGCATGACTGCCAATATTGAAATATCGTTTTTAATTCCAAATTTTTTCAGAACTGAATCTTATGATAATCAGCGATTAAAAAAATCAGATTTTACGATTACTCCCTTAATTACAAATACTTCCCGACCATATATTGCATCCAGTGGATTACAAAATAAGCACATAGCTTTGTGGCAAAGTCATGGTTGGTATTATAATCAAAAATCAGGCAAATGGATGTGGCAGCGTGCCAGGCTATTTCAAACAGTAGAAGATTTGTTTACGCAATCATTTGTGTTACCATATTTAGTTCCTATGCTTGAAAACGCCGGTGCAAACGTTCTCTTGCCACGTGAGCGGGACACACAAATTAATGAAATTATTGTTGATAATGATATAAATAATGCATTAGGTAGATATTCAGAACATAACGACAGGAAAAGTTGGAAAACTGGAGAGGCAGGATTTGCAAATTTACAAAAAGTGTATAAGCAAGGCGAAAATCCATTTAAAATGGGCACTTACAGATTTGTTTCATCAATAACCGAAGATGATGAATTAACTTATGCTGAATGGACTCCAAATATTCCTGACAATGGATTTTATGCTGTTTATGTTTCTTATAAATCAGAAGAAAAAAGTGTAACCGATGCCCGATATACAGTTTATCATAAGGGTGGAAAAACCGAATTTAGCGTGAATCAAAAAATTAACGGAGGTACTTGGTTATATTTGGGAACATTTAAATTTGAAAAAGGAAAAAACAGACAATATAAAGTTGTTTTATCAAATTTAAGCAAAACATCCAATAGAATTATAACAGCAGATGCCGTAAAATTTGGAGGCGGTTTGGGGAATATTGCTCGAAGTCCGAATGAAGCCGGAATTACTCAAAACGTAAAAAGTTCGGATAGTATTGGTTTGGCAAATGCCGTGATTTTACCAGTTGAAGTTAAGGAGCCAATTACAAGTAATTATCCACGCTACACTGAAAGTGCTCGATATTGGCTACAATGGGCCGGAATGCCCGACAGTATATATAGTAGAAACGAAGGCAAAAACGACTATACCGATGATTATCAATCACGTGGGTTGTGGGTAAATTATTTGGCCGGTGGCTCCTCAGTTTTGCCCTCTAAAGTTGGTTTGGGGGTTCCTATAGATTTCTCCTTAGCATTTCATACCGATGCCGGAACCACTTTCAACGATTCAATAATTGGTATTTTAGGTATTTGTTCAGTTTCAAATTCAGCAGGTAACACAGTTTTTGCTAATGGCATGTCGCGTTGGGCTTCGCGCGACTTGACAGATATTATTCAAACTCAAATTACAGAAGATATTCGTAAAGTTTTTGCGCCGGAATTTACCCGTCGTGGCTTATGGAATAAGAGTTATAGCGAATCGCGTACGCCAGAAGTGCCTGCCATGTTGCTTGAATTGCTTTCTCACCAAAACTTTGCTGATATGCGTTACGGGCTCGATCCACGTTTTAAGTTTCTTGTAAGTCGCGCTATTTACAAAGGAATGCTTAAGTTTTCCAGCTCACTTTCAGGCAGTCCTTATATAGTTCAACCTTTACCGGTTCGCGAATTTAGCTCCCGATTCATAGCTAAAAACAGGGTTGAATTGAGATGGCAACCTACAAACGATAGCATTGAACCAAGTGCTAAAAGCGAACACTATATTGTTTATACACGCATTGATGAGGGTGGATTTAACAATGGTATCGTAACCAATAACAATAAAATTGTTATGGAAATTCAACCTGGAAAAATTTATAGTTTCAAAATATCGGCTTTAAATGATGGTGGTGAAAGTTTCCCTTCCGAAATTTTATCAGTTTGCCGTATGCAACATGAACGCGGCAATGTATTGATTGTTAATGGATTTGATAGAATAAGTGCTCCGGGAAGTTTTGTTCAAAATCACACATCGGGTGGATTTAAAAATGATGATGATCCGGGAGTGCCCTATTTGAACGATTATAGTTTTATTGGTAAACAATTTGAATTCGATCGATCAAAACCTTGGGTAACGGACGACAATCAAGGTTTTGGTGCAAGTTATTCAAATTATGAGACTCAGGTTATTGCCGGAAATACTTTCGACTACCCTTATTTACACGGTAAATCTATCAAATTAGCTGGTTTTTCTTTTGTTTCATGTTCGAAAGAATCCGTTTTAAACAAGGCTATTTCGTTGAAAGATTATCCTATAGTTGATTTGATTTTGGGCAAACAAAAACAAACTTTTATAGGAAATGCAAAAAAAGATATGGAATTTAAAACTTTTCCATTAGCTTTGCAACAAAGTTTACTTACTTATTGTGATCAAGGAGGTAAATTGTTGGTTAGTGGAGCTTATATTGCATCCGATTTTTACAATTCAAATTATATAAAAATTGAAGAAAAACTCTTTTTGGAGAATACTTTAATGATTAAATTGAATTCCGGAATAGAAAATCTTAGTTCTAAAGTTAAAATGGTAAATTCCCCATTTAGTGAATTTAACAGAGGAGAGTTTTCTTTTTACGATTTGCCCAACAAGTATTCATATTATCTTGAATCGGCTAATGCTATTGAACCATCGGGATTAGGAGCATTTACAATATGCAGATACAATGGTACAAATTTAAGTGCCGGAGTGGCTTACAAAGGGAAATATAAACTGTGCGCTTTAGGTTTTCCATTTGAAGTTATTCAATCTGAAAAAGAACGAAATAAATTGATGGAATCGGTTTTGAGTTTTTTTGGTAGTGAAAGATGATGAAGAACCTTTATATTAGACAAAAGATAAAAGACTCAGTGACAAGATTTCGGACAATTACATGAAGATTGAATCCAAACAGATAAAATAGTAGCATATAAAAACTCATAACAAAAATTAACAATGAAAGCAAAAATCGGAATTTTTTTATTGTCAACAATTATTTTAGCATCCTGTGGAAATGTTGGAAATTCATTGCCATCGGTTGCCGGCAATCCTTTTTCGTTACTGGTAGTAATGAATGATTCAGCTTGGAAAGCCCCTGCAGGACGTACAATAGTAGCACTTTTTGATCAGGATATGGACGGTTTACCTCAATCGGAGCCAATTATGGATATGAATCAGTGCAATCAAACATTATTCACCGATGCGCTTAAACCTTCACGTAATATTTTATTGACCGAAATTTCTGAAAAATATACTGCCCCAAAAATTACTTACGCCAAAGATAAATGGGCTTATCCACAGGCTATTGTAAAAATTGTAGCACCAAACGATACATCATTTGTATCAACAATAAATAAATATGGCCCAAATATTCAGGAGTATTTTGTGCGTACCGAACGTGAAAGACGTATGAAGTACCTATCTGAAAATGCGAATGAAAACTCTAAAAAGGAAGTTGCTGATATGTTTGGTATTCAGATAGATATGCCTCAAGGTTTAAGCAAATCAACCAAGCGTAAAAACTTTTATTGGATCACAAACGACCAAGCAGGCGTACGACAGGATATAGTTATTTATTCATATCCTTATACCGATAAAAAAACATTTTCGCGCGACTTTATTATTGCCAAACGCGATTCAATACTAAAAAACAATATCCCTGGCGAAATTAAAGGTTCATACATGAGTACTGAAGTAAAATATGTGATGCCAACATTCAACGAAATTTGGGTTAATGATGGTTATTGCGCAGAATTACGCGGACTTTGGAGAATGAGAAATGGTGCTGCAATGGGTGGTCCTTTCTATAGTCATACTCGATTGGACGAAATTAATCAACAAGTAATTACAATCGAAGCTTTTGTTTTTGCCCCAGGAAAAAGCAAACGTAACACGATGCGACAACTTGAAGCAGTTGTTTTTTCAGCCAAATTGCCTCAGGAAATTAATGCTATAAAAGAAGTGGAAATCGTTGCTGATAAGAAAAAATGATGTGATGATGTGATGATGTGGTGATGTGATGATGTAATGATGTGGTGATGAGATAATGTGGCATGCAATTAACTAATCAACGAATTAACTAATCAACGAATTAACAAATCAACAAATTAACCAATTAACTAAAAAACCCAAAAACAATATGGAAAAAGATAGAATAGTAATAGGAATTACTCAAGGCGATATTAACGGAATAGGTTATGAGGTAATTTTAAAAACTTTAGCCGATGCACGTATGCTTGAGTCATTTGTACCCGTAATATATGGTTCAACCAAAGTTGCCGGTTTTTATAGGAAACAACTCGATATTCAAGGACTTAATCTCAATACAATCAACAGTATAGAAGAACTTAATCCTAAACGCATAAATATAATAAATTGCACCGACGAAGAAATTAAAGTAGAACTTGGAAAATCAACCAACGAAGCTGGAAAAGCCGCATATGCTGCCCTTGAACGAGCTACAGATGATTTGAAAAAGGGTTTTTTAGATGCTATTGTGACAGCTCCTATCAATAAAAAGAATATACAGTCAAAGGATTTTCATTTTCCCGGACATACCGAATATCTCGAAGACAAATTTGGCACTGGAACTCCTTCGTTGATGTTATTAATAAACGATGTAATGCGTGTAGCGGTTGTTACAGGTCATATTCCGGTTGAAAAGGTTTCAGAATCATTGAGCGTTAAACTAATTGCCGAAAAGTTGGTGGTTTTTAATAATTCTTTAAAACAGGATTTTACTATCATTGGTCCACGCATAGCGGTTTTGGGGCTTAATCCACATGCCGGCGACGATGGGCTAATAGGAAATGAAGAAAATGAAATTATTCTACCTGCTATGAAAGAAGCTGAAAGTAAAGGTGTTATTTGCACTGGCCCTTACGCTGCTGATGGATTTTTTGGCTCTGGACATTTTAATAAGTTTGACGGAATTTTGGCCATGTATCACGATCAGGGCTTGATTCCATTCAAAACAATTTCGATGGAAAGTGGTGTTAATTATACAGCTGGTTTGAGTGTTATTCGTACATCCCCGGCGCATGGAACTGCTTATGATTTGGCCGGACAAAATGTAGCTTCCGAAGATTCATTCCGTCAGGCAATATATATGGCATGCGATATTTATCAAAACCGCGAAATGAACAAAGAAATATCCAAAAATCCATTAAAAATTGAAAACCGCAACGAGCGTGCACCACGTGTAGAGTAAATTTCAGGAACTAAAAATAAACTATTGTTGATGTTGAAATACAAATCCCCCAATAAGCAAAGCCTAATTGGGGGATTTATAGTAAACAAAAACTTCTAATTTCTGAATTATTTAAAAAACTAACGCTGGAAGTTTTTATTTGTCAAACAAATTTAATTTCTAACTAATTTGTTCACATTTCCTTCCTTGTCTTTTACTAAATAGATACCTTGTTTTAAATTTGAGATATTAACTTGCGAAGAATTTATAACCTCTATAAGCTTGTTTCCTGATATATTATAGATTTGAACATCTGTAGCACTATTTAAATTAAGTGTTTCACCATTAGTAGGATTTGGAAAAATTTCTAAAATTCCATTTGCTTTAGTATTATTTAATCCACTTAAAGTTTGAACCAATTCAACTACTAAAGCTTCACTCAAGTTAGTGAATGGATTTTTTGTTGCAGTAAGGGTAATATGAGTTCCATAATTAACATAATCTCTACGGTTTGTTATACCATCAGCATCATTAATCTCAGCTTGTAAAAGAAATTTGTCGCCAATACTAGGTGCAACCGTTGAACTATATATTTTTTGACCAGCTAGTTTTGTACGAACGCTTGAAAATAAAGTCTTCCAATCATCATCTCTAAATTCAATATAATAAGCATTTTCAGTAGAATTATATATACCCGCAACAGTACCCACATGATCTTGAGGAGCACCGCTGGTAGTACTCACCGGATTGTGTTTTGGAGCCCATAATATAGCTTCAGGATTGGTCGATTCGGTTAATTTTGCAGGGTAAAAAGTGTGAAGCAAGCCGTTGTCTAATCTGGAATACCTCTGGGTACCAGCTTGTAATTCAGGCGTATGCGGTGTCAACCCAATGTTAATCTGATCCATTCTGTTAGATTGATAAACTGTGCCATCACCAAGTCCTGCATTTGTTGGAATATTTACACCAGTCATAAATGAAGGCAAATAACCGGTACGGTAACCATTATGTTTGTCACTATAAATAATCTTATCATCCGTATACCGCATTAACATATAGTAATGGTTGTCATCCCAAATAATTTTGTATTTGAAACTAATATCTGACGGACCTGAGAATGCCCCTTCTGGGGAAACAGCTACCGCCGGGGCTACCCAATCTATAACCGGAGAAATTGCAAATGCTTGTTTCCATACCGCATGTCCCCATGCTGCATCAGTCGGATCACCATCAATATTTGGTGCAACTATTACTTTGGGGGCTTGATATAAACGAGCTATATCTGTTATGGGTACACTCGGATGAATTGTATTATTTTGTGCGTGCAATTGTATTACAAATGCTAAAAGCATAACTGCATTGATTAAAGTAAATTTATTTTTCACGGACTTTAAAATTAAAAATATTTATATTGAGAGAATAATTCCAAATTACCCACTATTATTGCTTTTTTAATACAAAAGCTGTGCGCGCAGGTATATATAATTTAAGCCATTCTTTTCCCGATACATCTTTAGGTTCCGACTGTGTAACATGTTCAATTTTTTCATCTATCAAATCAAAACCACCAAACAATTTATTATCAGAGTTTAATACCATTTTATATTTACCTTTATCTGCCAATATTCCATAATCGGTAAATGATTTTTCGCCATTAAAGTTGTACACAAATACAAATTTACCTCTCTGATAAACAAGTATTTTATCGTCTTCTTTATCCCATAACTTATTAACTTGTAGTTTGTTGAATGATGGGACAGAATTTATTAACTCTATCATAGCTCTGTCAAATTCACCAAGGGCGTGGTACAAAAACTTCTCATTATCAACTAATTCCCACTGGCGGCGGGCATATTTATGTGACCAGCCATTGCCTTCACGCGGGAAATCTATCCATTCAGGGTGTCCAAATTCATTGCCCATAAAATTAAGATATCCACCGTTTATAGTGGTTGCAGTTACAAGGCGAATTATTTTATGCAAAGCTATTCCCCTATCCACTATTAGTGTATTATCTCCACGTTGCATGTGCCAATACATTTCGGCATCTATTAATCTGAAAATTATAGTTTTATCTCCAACCAAAGCCTGATCGTGACTTTCAGCGTAGCTGATGGTTTTTTCGTCAGAGCGTCTGTTAGTTAGTTCCCAATAAATGTGACCTACTTTCCAGTTCTCATCCTTTACTTCTTTTATGTATTTTATCCAAAAATCAGGTATTCCCATCGCCATTCTATAGTCGAATCCTATGCCTCCATTTTCCACTTTAGTAGCTAAACCAGGCATACCACTCACCTCTTCTGCAACACTAATTGCATAAGGATTCACTTCGTGTATCAATTTATTGGCTAAAGTAAGATAACAAATAGCGTCTCCATCTTGATTTAAATTGTAATATGATTCATATCCATTAAAATCTTCACCTAAACCATGACTTCTATAGAGCATTGATGTAACTCCATCGAATCGGAAGCCATCAAACTTATATTCCTCGAGCCAAAATTTACAATTTGAAAGTAAAAAATGAAGTACCGAAGGTTTTGCATAATCAAAACAAAGTGAATCCCAAGCAGGATGCTCACGACGAGTGCCACCATGAAAATATTGATAAGGTGTGCCATCAAAATGACCCAAACCTTCAACTTCGTTTCTGACAGCGTGTGAATGAACAATATCCATTATAACGGCAATGCCTCTACCATGCGCATCATCTATCAAATGTTTTAATTCTTCGGGTGTACCAAAGCGTGATGAAGCAGCAAAAAAACTGGAAACGTGATATCCAAACGAGCCATAATATGGATGTTCTTGTATGGCCATAATTTGAATGCAATTATATCCTGCATGTGCTATGCGGGGTAAAATTGTTGTTCTGAACTCTTCATAAGTCGACACTTTTTCCTCTTTGCTCGACATGCCTATGTGACACTCGTAAATTAGAAGCGGATCGGTTTGTGGTTTAAACTTTGTGTTTTTAAATTTATAGGTTTGTATTGGATTCCATACCTGAGCACTAAAAATTTTAGTTTCATCGTCCTGAACTACTCTTCTCGACCATGCCGGTATGCGTTCTCCACTGCCTCCATCCCATTCTATCAACAATTTATATAGTTGAGAATGAGTCATGGCATAGTCATGCATTTTAAGTTCCCAAACTCCATTGGGCATTTTTTTAAGTTGATAATCCGATTGTCTTTGCCAATTATTAAAATCACCTATCAAAAAAATTGCAGTTGCATTAGGTGCCCATTCCCTAAACATCCAACCATCAGTAAGCCTATGTAAACCAAAATATAAATAACCTGTTGCAAAGTCTGACAAAGTTTGGTTTTCGCCCGTAAGTCGCTTTTCAACAAGATTAAAATAATCAAATCTTCCTTGTATTGCATCAGCAAAAGGAACTAAATAAGGATCGGAATTAACTAAAGGTAATTGGTTCATATACTTATTTTTGTTATTGTAAAAATATCATTTTAAATACTCAAATCTATTTATGTCATTTTCTAATAATTTATTCACAGGAAAATATAATTACCTGGCAATATGCAATTTAACTATTAATCTAAAGACATAAATCAATCTTAATTATTAAGTCAAATTCTGATTAGTGATTTTTTTTCTGTTTTATTGTTTTGGTGCGTGTGATGTTAAATAGTTTTGTGCGTTAGTAGATTTATATGAAAACAATTTTTTAATTCGAATTAAAGAATGACATTTTAAAAGTTAAAATATCATTAAACCCTTACTTTGACAATTATTTTTTTGTATTCACCGGTAAATATCCCTGGCTGATGACCATCTTCAGGAAAGAAAACAGCAAATTGCATGGGTAAGACCTCTATAAAATTTGTGGCTTTATCAGTAAAAAAAGTAATGTCCTTTTCAGAATTATAAGCATCTAAAGGGTTTTTGAGCATATTTCCTGATATCCATCCCATAGTTTCGGTAGTTTCGAGAGGAACTTGTATGTCGATGAATTGATTGTGAGTTTCCATTTTTGCTTCATCTCTTGTTTTACCTTTTGCTAATACAATATTCACAACTAAATTAGTACCATCAAGTTCAATTTTACCCAGTGGTAGTTGGTTTAAATCAGTTGATTGCAGAAAATCAAAAGCTTGCTGAAAACGTGGATGCACTTGTGCGTAATTATTGCAATTTTTTAATGAATCAAGTATCATATTTTTAAATATTAAATTATTTCAATCCTTTTTTTTTGACAGAGTCGGAACTCTGTCATCCCGGAACCCAGGATGTCCCAGTTAATCACGAAAATGTGAAATTTTCAAACTTCAAATTTTCAAATCCTCAACCCGGAATCCGAAACTCGAAACCCGAAACGCAAAATTACCCATTCACCTCATCAACTGTATAATTTAAAAAACAATTAAAAGGATAAGCCTGTTTTAAAATATCAACCACTTTACCCATAAAATCAGGCGATTTAAGTAGCTCATCAGTAAGCTTATACTCAACCAGATAATGTTTTAATTTCAATAATTCAGCATCTACAAAGTCCTTAGGAAAGCCCGGTGGAACATTTTTCAGTTTATCCTCCTCGAAGAATCCGGAAAAATATTTTTTAAAATTTTCATTGTTCCTTATCTCGTTCAGCTCGTCAATATTATCGTATACGCTTTGACGTAATGCTTTGAGCAAAGGTGCAGGTGGGCACCAAACTCCAACACCCACAAAACAACCCGCAGGATCGAGATGAATATAATATCCTCCACGCTGGCTTTTACGACCTCCGGCACTGGCTATAAAAACCCCAAAGTGAGTTTTATATGGCGTTTTATCATGCGAAAACCTGATGTCTCTGTAAATTCTAAAAACACAATCCTTTGCATCTACATTCTTTATTTCTTCATCAAATTTTGAAATTTCAATAATAAGTAATTTGCTAAACTCTTCGAACTGTGTTTTCACATCTTCAAACCAAACTTTATTGGCAGCAAACCATTCTCTATTGTTATTTAGATTTAGCTCTTTTAAAAAATTTAGTATATTTTCTGTATTCATACTCATTCTGTTTTAACCGAAACACAAATATAATGTAATATTTAGATAAAATCGGCATTAAATTAATTTTTTTGAGTGTCGCGCTTATATTTGTTTAAAAATGATTACTTTTGCAGCTTTGAAAACTCGATATAGCTAAGGTTATAAATTAATTAGTAGTCTGGTTATTTGCACTTTAGATTAAAATAATACAATTTTTTGGAATGAAGAATAAGATAAATCAATTATTAGAAGAAGTAAAAAACATCACTGCATCCAATTTAGATGATTTGGAAGCTTTACGAATAAAATATCTAAGTAAAAAAGGTCAGATTTCGGAGCTTTTTAATGATTTCCGCAATGTAGCTAATGAGGAGAAGCGTGAAGTTGGCCAACTGCTAAACGAACTTAAGAATGCTGCTCAGGACAAGCTGAACGATTTAAAGGAATCATTTATCAATAGTGGCGAAAGTGATCAAAAAAATGACCTTACACGATCTTCTGACCCAATAAAATTGGGCACACGTCATCCCCTATCGTTAGTAAAACACGAAATCATAGAAATTTTCTCACGCATAGGTTTTACTATTGCCGAAGGACCTGAAATTGAAGATGATTGGCATGTGTTTGGTGCGTTAAACTTTCCTCCTGAACATCCGGCACGCGACATGCAGGATACATTTTTCATTGAACAAAATCCGGATGTTTTGCTTCGTACACACACCTCTTCGGTTCAGTCGCGCATTATGGCACATAAAAAACCGCCTATTCGCATGTTGTTTCCAGGACGTGTTTATCGCAACGAAGCTATTTCGTATCGGGCTCATTGTTTTTTTCATCAAGTAGAAGGGCTTTATATCGATAAAAATGTTTCGTTTGCTGACTTGAAACAAGCTTTGATGTATTTTGCCAAAGAAATGTTTGGCGAAAACACAGAAATTCGTTTACGTCCGTCTTATTTTCCGTTTACTGAACCGAGTGCCGAAATGGATATTTCGTGTAATATTTGTGGTGGAAAAGGTTGTCCGTTTTGCAAGCATACCGGTTGGGTCGAGATTTTAGGTTGTGGAATGGTTGACCCCAATGTGCTCGAAAACTGTGGAATTGACTCTAAAGTTTATTCGGGATATGCATTTGGAATGGGTGTAGAACGCATTACTAACCTAAAATTTCAGGTTAAGGATTTGCGCCTGTTTTCGGAAAATGATGTGCGCTTTTTACAACAATTTGAATCAGCACATTGATTAAAGGATAATATTAAAATTTTGGAAAATACGAGTTTGAATAAACTCGTATTTTTTTTTAGCTTATTTCAGCATTATTATAAAAAAAACTTTGAAACTGGCATTATTTCCATTACAAAGAATAACTTAACTTTAAAATTGCATTGAGTTATTCTTTGTAATGTGCTTAATATTTAACTATTTTATATCTTAATTCTCGGCTTCTCTTTTATGGCAATATTGTTGAATTAAAGTTTTTATTTCATATTTACTAATCGGTTTTTGAATATAATCATTGCAGCCTGCCTCTATTGATTTTTCTTTATCACCACTTAAACCAAAAGCGGTTTGAGCAATAATTATTACATCTTTATTAAATTCACGGATTTTTTTTGTTGCTTCGTAGCCATTTAAATCAGGCATTTGAATATCCATCAGAATTAAGTCAATATCTGGATTAGTTCTACATATTTCTACGGCATCAGATCCTTTTTTTGCAGTTAATCGTTTTCTACTAAACTCTCTTACTGTTAATGAAATTAAGTATTCTGAAGATGGGTCATCTTCGGCAATAAGGATATTAAGTTTGTCATTCTGTTTCAAAGCTCCTTCAAAAAGAAGATTATCTTTTTGAACACTCTTTATTTTATGATTATAAGGTAAAGTGAAATAAAATGTTGAACCTTTACCAACTTCACTTTCAACCCATATTTCTCCACCCAATTTTTCAACAAATGCTTTTGAAATTGATAAGCCCAAGCCAGCACCCTGACGTGCCATTTTGTTGCTTATATCAGCCTGGATAAAACGTTCGAAAATTGCTTCGTGTCTGTCTTTGGGGATTCCAATACCAGTATCTTTGACATAAAACTCAAGAAATTCATCTTTTTTATTGTACCCAAATTCTATTTCGCCGGTATTACTATATTTTATAGCATTCTTCACCAGATTGGTTAAAATTGAGTATACTTTTTCACTATCAGTAAAAATTATGGATTCACTTCTACTAAGCATTTTTTTGAAATACAACTTCATTCCCTTTTCTTCCATTTGTGGTTTAAAGAAAAGATAGATAAAATCAATTTTTTCGTTAATATTCGTTTCCTTAATATCAAATTTCATCAAACCGGCTTCAATTTTTGAAATATCGATAATATCATTCACGATACTAAGCATACGTTGTCCACTTTTTTCGATTATACTGATATATTCCTGTTGAAGAGTTCCTGATAATTCACGATTTTTCAACAATTCGGAAAAACCTAATATGCCATTCATTGGAGTTCTTATTTCATGAGACATATTGGCCAAAAATGCAGATTTTAGTTTATCACTTTGTTCAGCCTTTTCTTTCGAAATTATTAAATCCTGATTTAAAAATTTTAATTTCTCATTTTGGTCAATCAACTGAAGTTGCATTTTTTTCAAATCACTGATGTCTCTAGAAATAACAATAATTCTATAAACTTTACCTTTTGAGTTTTTCAAGGGTATGAGTTGTGTTTGGAATGTTTTGTTTACATCAAGAAATGATATATCTTCTTCATATTCAATTAGTTTCTCTTCCGAAATACAAAGATCATAATGCGGTTTGAATGTTGCATATAAATCAGGTGGAATGCATTCATCGATATATTTTCCCTGATAGTTTTCAAGGCTACCAATTAATTTTTCTTCGGCTGAATTAAATGTTATAACTTTGAAACGATTGTCCTCTGTTACTTCATAGAACGACATGATGTCGAATGTGTTATCAAATATTTGTTTGTATTTAGTCTCACTCTCTTCAGCTCTAATTTTTTCCCTTATTAATTCTTCATTAATCAACCTTTCAGAGGTAATATCTGATTTTATAGCAACAAAATGTGTAATGGCATTTTCATTATTTGTTATAGGTGAAATGATGGCATTTTCCCAATAAAATTCTCCATTCTTTTTCTTATTATAAAACACACCTTTCCATGTTTTGTCTGAAGTAATTGTATCCCACAAATTCTCATAAAACTCAACAGGGTGAAATCCTGAGCCTAGAACATTTGGATTTTTGCCTTCATATTCCGATTTAGAATATCCTGTCAGTTCTGAAAAATAAGGATTTGCATATTCTATATTGGCATCACTATCTGTAATCACAATAGATACTTCGGCCTTTTCTATGGCTGTTTTCAGTTTTTTAAGTTCATCCTCATCACGTTTACGTTTGGTAATATCTACGTGAGTTCCAATAATCCTTATAGCCTTACCTTTATCATTAAAAATTGCTTCTGCCCTCGATAATATATCAACCCAATGACCTTTTTTGTGCTTAAGTTTAACTTCGTTCACATATCGGTCAATTTCTTTCGAAATAAGTTTTTCGTGAAGTTCCTTTGATCTGGCTAAATCCTCAGGTTTAATCAAGTTTTCCCATACAGAAATAATATGTGGAAGTTCATGATTCTCATATCCGACCATTCTTTTCCATCCGGGAGAATAATATATTACATCAGTTTCTAAGTTCCAATCAAATAAGCCATCTTCCGAAGCTTTCATTGCCAGTTCAAATCTTTCTTCACTCTCACTTAAGGCTTTCTCGGCATTACGACGTTCTGTGATGTCTTGAAGTATGCAATGCGTTTGTTTGAAATTCCCTTTAATATCATATCCTATTCTGCCATCAAATGCAATAAATAAATGAGCACCATTTTTATGTACCATTTCAAACTCACTATGAATATGACCTTGCGCTTTAAAAATTGGAAATCGTGTTTTAAAACTATCTACATTATTAGCAGATATAAAATCGCCAAACCATTTTCCATTAACGTCATCATATTGATAACCAAGCAAGTCAAGCCATTGTTGATTCACTTCCAGAATATTCCCATTTTCATCAAGAGATTGATAGCCTAAAGGAGCATTGTTAAACAAAAGCTCAAATCTATCTTCACTTTCATTTAATGTTTGTTTAGCTATTTTTCTTTCATTCAATTCATTCTTTTTTGAAAGCGTGTTTATTTTCTCTAATTTATGAAGTTTATTTGTCTTAAAAACTTTTTCAGCACTGGCCATTTTAATTTTCACCATAGCACGTATTTGCACTATCAGATCCCATTCTTCAAAAGGTTTGGTCAAAAAAGCATCTGCACCACAGTCAATTGCACGCATTCGACTCTTCTTATCATCTTTATCTGATGTAATAAATACTACAGGAATATCATGCAGTTTTTTATCAGATTTAAGCTTTTTACAGAACTCAAAACTATCCATTTCGGATAATAATTTATCGAGCAATATCACATCCGGATCTTCAATTCGAGCCAATTCAATACCACTTTCTCCACTTGAAGAATTTAAAATAATTGCATCTGCGAAAGCATGTTTAATTAGCGCATCAATACTTATCAAACTTTCATGGTTGCTGTCAATTGCAAGAATTTTAATTTGTCGGATCTCCATAAGCTATAGATTTTTATAAAGTCTTGTTAATTTTAATAAGTAAAATAAGTCCTCTTTAATTTCTTTGTGCGAGAACAAAGAGTTTATCTCAATTTTTTCAACAAATACGTTTTGAGACTGATTTGTAGCTCATTTCATGTTTAATTTTAAGTCAAAGATGTAATGAGCTTGCTTTTGAATATTAAATTTAAATATAAAATTTAATATTCAAAAAACAAAAATATTGTTTACAAAACTGAGAAATGGTAATATCAATAAAAGGCTAACTTGTTTAAATTAATTTTTACAAGTTGAATAATTAGCCAAATAGATTTGTTAATTTTAGCTGAAAAATGAATCAAAATACTCATAATAATTTTAATTCCAGACAATTACAATTATTGATTGTAAAAAATAACAAAATATATTCTTTAAAATTATCGATAAATGCAATATAAAATATAATGTATTTAATTTTGTTTTAATTACAACTATCAATTATTTGTCAAAGATATGAATTTTTTTTTTAATTGCATTAAATCCATTAAATATGATATATCTTTTTTAGAGGTCGGTTTAATTTGTGTATCTTTGTAGGATAATTATAAATTTCCCATGAGATTTGACGAACTCCCTCTTTGTGATGCCGTATTGGACGGATTGCAAGCAATGAATTTTAAAGAAGCTACTCCGGTTCAAGCCGAAACTATCCCCGTAATTTTACAAAAACGTGATGTAATTGCTTGTGCACAAACCGGAACGGGTAAAACTGCCGCTTTTATACTGCCACTTTTACATAATTTACAAGCCGAAAAACATGCCGAAGATAAGGTAAATGCAATAATTATGGCTCCTACCCGTGAGCTTGCCCAACAAATTGATCAACAAATGGAGGGCTTCTCCTATTATACTTCATTTTCATCGGTTGCGGTGTATGGCGGAAACGATTCTGCAGCTTGGGATGTACAGCGGCGTGGTTTGCAAAATGGTGCTGATGTAGTAATTGCTACACCCGGTCGTTTACTTTCGCACATCAACCTGTATGATATTGATTTTTCGCATGTTAAGTATTTTATACTCGATGAGGCTGATCGTATGTTGGATATGGGCTTTTTTGATGACATTATGCAGGTGGTGAATCGATTGCCTAAAGAGCGTCAAACTATCATGTTTTCGGCTACTATGCCACCAAAAATAAGATTGCTGGCTAAAACTATTTTAAACAATCCTGTAGAAGTAAAGATTGCCGTTTCCAAGCCACCCGAAAGCATAATGCAAACAGCATATATTTGCTACGAAGCCCAAAAACAAGCCATTATCCGACATTTATTTGTCGATCAGGATGCGACTAAAGTAATTATTTTCTCCGGTTCAAAACTTAAAGTGAAAGAGTTGTTTAAAACTTTTCGTCAGATGGGACTTTCGGTTGGCGAAATGCATTCCGATCTGGATCAGGCACAACGCGACCACATTATGCACGAGTTTAAAAACAACCGGGTAAGTATTTTAGTGGCTACCGATATTGTGTCCCGAGGCATTGATATCGATGATATTTCGTTGGTAATCAATTATGATGTGCCACATGATGCCGAGGATTATGTGCATCGTATAGGTCGTACGGCACGTGCAAGTGCCAAAGGTATGTCAATCACTTTTGTCAGCATCGAGGAGCAATACAAATTCAAACAAATAGAAAATTTCTTAGAAAAAGATATTTACAAAATACCTTTACCCTTAGAAATTGGAGAAGCACCCGAATACAGTCCTGAAAAATATAAACATACCAAAAAGACTTTCACAAAAGGTAAAGGGGCTTTCAGTAGAAATAAATCAAGGAAATAGATTTTTAGAACAAAGAGTTAAGAGCAAAGATCAAAGACATAAAACTCCAATACCTTAATAGTCAACACTAAAATGAGTGTTGTTGATTTTTTAAATGACAAAAAACTTTCCATATAAAATTTTAAATAAACATGAAATCTGTCAGCAAATTAATTATTTGTCGACTATACATACACCATTTTTATTTATAATTGATTATAAAGCTGAGTACGGTTTTGTGATTCCTCAAAATGAATTGAAATCCGATTTTATTAGTTTTCAGATTGAACACTCCTCGTCAGATAAGATAAACACCAATAAATCAGATAAATATAATTTTAAATGGGCAATTAAGCCTTTATCATTGCATGCATATCAACCCAAATTTGAATATGTGCAGGCTCAAATTCATCAAGGAAATTCATTTCTAACCAATCTTACCCAAGCAAGCGCTATATCAACTGATTTAAGTTTGTCCGAAATTTTTCGACTCAGTAATGCCAAATACAAACTTTGGGTTAAAAATCAATTTACCGTTCTTTCTCCCGAAACTTTTGTGCAAATTCGAGATGGAAAAATCTCTTCTTTTCCTATGAAAGGAACAATAGATGCTACCATATTTGATGCTGAAAATATAATTCAAAACGACCCAAAAGAAAAAGCCGAACATGCAACCATAGTTGATTTAATTCGCAACGATTTAAGCATAGTGGCTGAAAATGTTCAAGTTAAGCGTTTCAGGTATATTGAAAAGTTACGTACCAATCAAGGTAAACTGTTGCAGGTAAGCTCTGAAATTTCGGGCGATTTGCCTCATAATTTCTATGAAAAATTAGGTGACATATTATTTTCATTGTTACCAGCCGGTTCTATTTGCGGTGCACCCAAAGCTAAAACACTCGAAATAATTGATACAGTCGAAGGATACGAAAGAGGATTTTACACAGGCATTTTCGGTTTTTTTGATGGCCAAAATCTCGATTCAGCCGTGATGATTCGTTTTATTGAACAGCAAGGGGAGCAGCTTGTTTTCAAGAGTGGTGGTGGTATTACTTCGAAAAGTGAACTGTACAAAGAGTATAATGAATTAATACAGAAAGTATATGTGCCGATTTATTGAGTCAATCAAAGTGTTTGATGGCGTTTTTTATCGACTGGAATATCACCAAACCAGAGTTCGATTAACGTTCAAAAAGTTTTTTCAAGATTCGGAAATAATTGAACTATCAAAAGCATTTAAGACTTTGGAAATTCCTCAAAAGGGGGTTTTTAAATGTCGGGTATTATATAGTTCAGAGATACAATTAATTGAATTTGTGCCATATACACGCCGTAATATTAAAACGCTTAAATTAGTTGAAACTGATATTGATTCATTGCCTTACAAGATAGAAGATAGAAGCTTGTACAATGCCGCTTTTGCTAAACGCGAACTTTGTGATGATGTTTTGATGGTGAAAAATGGCTTATTAACTGACACATCCTATTGCAATATTGCACTTTTTAATGGTTCAGAATGGTTTACGCCCCGAGTCCCTTTGCTATATGGTACAAATCGTGCTCATTTATTATCTGAATCAGTTTTAATTGAAAAGGATATGAAAGTTGATGAAATATATAATTACCAACAAATTGCATTATTCAATGCCATGATAGAATTTGGCGAATTGGTGTTGGATATAAAGCAAATTGAGACCTGCCCCCCAACCCCCTAAAGATAAAGAGTAGGATAAATAAGTATCAGATTTATGTTTTTGAAATACCGTTTCAAATAGTTTTTTTGTATAAAAAAATCAAGTTATCCTCAATTTTGAGCTTATAATGAGGATGTATTATTATTGAGCGATTAATTTAAATCGCAGGAAACTCCCTTCTAATATTCCCCCTTTAGGGGGTTAGGGGGCAAATGGCTGGGGAGAGTTATTTTTATTAAACAATTCAAAATACTTCCCTTTCAGTGAAATAAGTTCTTGATGACTACCGGATTCCACCACTTCGCCCTGTTGAAAGAAAAAGATCAAATCTGCCATTTCCACAGTCGAAAGTCTATGACTAATGATAATAGCCGTTTTATTGTGGGCTAACATTTTCAAGCTATTAATAATTTGTGATTCAGCTTCGGCATCCAATGCACTCGATGGTTCATCCATAATAATAAATGGAGAATTGCGATAAAATGCCCTGGCAATGGCAATTTTTTGCCACTGGCCTATACTTAATTCTTCTCCTGTTTTAAATAAATTTCCAAGTAAGTTAGAATAACCATCCGGCAAGTTTTCAAGTACTGTATCTATTCCTGCAGCTCGTGCTGCCTTTTTTGCTCTTTCTAAATCAATCGGGGCATCAATATCGCCCAAACCCAGATTTTCGAGTGCAGAAATATTATACAAAGCAAAATCCTGAAAAACAGCTGTAATATTTTTACAAATTTTATTTTGACCAATAACTCTAGCATCTTTTCCATCGTAAAGAATGTGCCCTTCCACCGGTTGATAAAAACCACATAATAACTTGATTAGCGTAGTTTTACCCGATCCATTCGCTCCAACAAATGCGACTGTTTTACCTGCAGGAATGCTGATGTTAATCGATTTTAAAGCATCTCTTTTGCTGGTTTCGTACTTAAACCGAACATTTTCAATTTTTATTTCCTTTTCAAGTGTAAACGTGGCGCTTTCTTCCGATGAATCGGAAGAAGTTGGCATTTTTAAAAAAGCCATAAAATCGTTTAGGAATGTATTGTCTTCCAGTATTTTAGTTAATGAGTAGAACAAATCATTCAATACTGAGTAACCTCTCTGAAAAGCAAAAAAGAACAAAACCACCGTGCCTATTGAAATTGCTCCATTCAGTTTTAAATACGATACATATCCTAATGCAACAAAAATAAGTAATACGGCAAATATTTGTGCCGAGATATTAACTCTTAACTCTGATTTTCGCAAGGAAATTTTCTCTTCAAATAAATCTGCTTGTTTCTGGTTAAACCTTAGTTTGAAGAACTGAAAAAACCCAAATAATTTCATCTCCTTTGCAAAAGGGAAGCCGGTAAGTACACGGTTGAAATAATACATTTCACGTTCTTTGGTACTTTGCGTTTCTTTGAGTTTGTATAATTTGCGTGAAAACTTCAGGCGAAAAAACACACCCGGGAGAATTGCAATAATTAGTAATGCTATTAAATACCACTTGATTGTAATAAATAAACCTATTAAAAAAAACGATGCTGCAATTGACCTAATTGCAGTTAGTAACTCGTTGATAATTTTGATAGGACGGAACGATGCTTCTTGTACAGCACGATGTATTTTGTCTTGGTCGGTAGGGCTTTCGTAATGCGACAAATCCAGCGATGCATGTTTGCTATGTAGTTTTTCGTATATACGTAGTATAACCGATTGGGAAAGTTTTTCTGAGAAATAGGAACGAATTTCAGTCAATATTCCACTTATTAAAAATACTGAAGCTGTTGCTATTAATAGTAAGATGAAATTTAACTGAATGTCGGGAGTTTGAGTAGAAATATTAGTCAGTGAGTCAATAAGTAGTTTGATACAAACTATAAGCACAAAAGGCATAACTCCTTGTAAAATAGCTATAATCGCATTTATTATCAAAAACTTTGAAGAACCTTTGGCAACTAAGTTTACATTTTTGATCAGCGATTTTAAAATGGAATTAAAGTTCGATAAATGGCTTTTGATGAGAATTTGAAAATTGTACAACGGTATGAAAACATTGTGAAAATTCAATGCAATAAACCTTTGCATTCTCATAAATGGACTGTTTGTGTTTTTTAATTTATCATTTCTTTTAAACGAAATTATTTTCCCAACCAATTCTTTTTCGGTAAAAGGTGCGTCATTATGATAATTCTTATCACCTTTAGCAATAAATATTTTCGCACCGTTTATCTCTTTAATGTCTATCAATCTGTGTGCTACCAGCGTGTTGTTGTGCCTAAAAACAACCAAGTCGCCCTTTGTTAAACTTTCCGAACTGCAGCTTTCAATATAACCATAATCGTCCTCTTTTAAAGTTGGGAACATGCTGAATCCCTGCATTTTCAACCCCAAAGTACGATTATCTCCCAGCAAAGTTGCGGTCATACTGAGCAATTCGTTTTTAAGAATTTCAGGCTTCATGAGCTTTTATAAAATGAACAACACTCTGATTGGGTACAAAGCCCAGGTCATAAACCGGTACTTGCATACTTATTTCGGTGAAAATACCCAGTCGTTTTTGTATAAATTGCTTGTCGAAGTTGTTCTGAATGCAAAAAGCCATTACACGTGTAACAGCCATGGCTCCAACTAGTTTTTTTATTTTATTTTCCGGCGAATGACTAATTAAATATACCGCACTTAATGGTGCAACTTTAGGCATGTCCTTGTAATACATGGGGGTATTATGAACATTAAATCCAGTTTCTGTTTTCCTGATTATCAATCGGTCATCGTTAATTATTTGGCTTCCGGCTTCCGACCATATCATCGACATAGTACTTTTTCCTGCACCCGAAAAACCTGAAAACATGCGACCTTTTTCGCCATCGAAAGCACAGGAAGCATGCATCATCACGGCATCGCTGGTCAGGGTCATATAATGCATAATTATAGGTCCCATAGGATATTTAAGGGGCATAATTATGTTATCGATTGGTTCGGAATAAACTTTCCAGTGGTTGAAATGTTCATTTAATAGAGCAATTTGCTGTATTTCATTGGTTTGTTGGTTGTAAATAACAAAACCTAACTCTGAGTTTATGCTGTAAATAGTATAGAACTTTTGTGTTTCGTTTTTAGCTTCAAAAACCTTTTGTGTTTCATCAAAACTAAATTCAGGCCATCCGGCAATACATTCAATGTCTATATCTGGTTTATTAACTATGTTTTTTAGAAATGGCAAGTATCCATCTTCCAATTCAATAAGCGTTTCAGAATGCAGTTGAATTGCAAAATCGGCAATTGACAAGCTAAAAGCTTTTTGTTGATTTTCCATTTAATAATCCAGGCTATTTTTTCAGTAATACATCCATATTAGCTAAAAATGCAGAAACATCTTTGCGTGCAGTTTCTGCATCTACCTCAAATTCGTCGGTCAATAATTTTGCAATATCTTCATCGCTAGCATTTTCGCTAATACTTTCCCAAAGGAACTTAGCTGTTTCGTTTAAAGTAAAAAGTTCACTCATTTGAGCTACATTGCCTGTGAGTGGCACTATTATCAATTCGCTGCCCACTTCGCGTGCAACAAATTTCGATTTCATTTTGTAAAGTGTTTGTATGTCCATTTTTGGTTGATTGGTTGATTAGTTTCCCGATAGCTATCCGGGTGGTTAACTGGCGAATAGTTAATAATTAAACTCTTTTTACGATAATTTAAACCCTCTTAAATTAGAATTTCCTACAGGACAAAAATATACATAAATTTTCAATTATTCTTTATGCTATTAAAAAAAGATCTATCCACCAACTCCGAGAAGGAGTGTAAATTGGGATAAATAAGTTACGGGTCAAGAGAATTGATAACTTTCAAGTTAAATAACACGCAAAATCAACAATATACGAAGTTTCCAACTTTTTAGCACTTTCAGTTCTGTTAATATAAAATAATAAAATTAAATATGAATAAACAATTTACATTAATAAAAAAACCCAACAAAATCTTGAATTTTAAGTAACAGAAGCAGGATAATTAATATTGGCTTACTTAATTTTTGCATTTATAATTTATAAAATATCAATGGCATACAAGGATACAGTGATTTTATACTTACAGTAAACTATTTTCCTCTCCCTCAAGCGGGACAAGTGTTGTGGTGAGCCTGCCGCAGACAGGGTAGAACGAAAGTAAATCTCAAAAAAGCAATATATAATAAAGAATTGATAATCAATTAGTATATGTTTACGTCAATCAGTTACTCAATAAAATAACATGGTGCGAAAGTTGAATTGATTTATATAAAATAAAAACACACATATACATAAAGAATAACAAGATGATAAGTAGAACTTAAAAAAATCTAACTGATTATAATTGAAGAAGGCAAACCCAAGGCTTTGCTTAACAATATAAACATCAATAAAAAAAACTCAATTATCACTAACCATTATATTCTCCAGGAGTAACTCCAAAATACGATTTGAAACATTTACCAAAATACGAAGAGTCATTGAACCCTACTTGATAGGCTATCTCGTTAACATTCAGGTCAGTTTTTTTTATTAAATCCGAGGCTGCATTCATACGAATTTCAAGTATCAACGCACTTGGTGTTTTACCCGTTATCGATTTTATTTTTCGGTAAAATTGTACACGGCTCATGCCTACATCCTGACTGAACGAGTCGATGCGCAAATCGGGATTGTCAATATTCTTTTTAATATAATCAAAAACCTTGGATATGAATTTTTCTTCGGTGGATGGCAATTCGGTGTTGATATTGGCATAAACACTGTTTTTATTGAACGAATTTCGAATGCGTCTACGAATGCTAATAAGGTTATTTACACGTAGTTGCAATAATTCAGGATTAAATGGTTTTACAATATAATCGTCGGCTAGGGAGTTTAGGCCTTCCTTTATTTGCTCCATCCCCGAAAGTGCTGTGAGTAAAATGATTGGTATATGATCAGTTACTTCGTTATTTTTCAGCTTGTTACAAAGCTCAATGCCGCTCATATTCGGCGTCATTATATCACTTATAATTAAATCAGGCACAAATTCCACTGCCATTTTACAGCCAATCAGACAATCTTCGGCCTCAATAATTCGATAATTTTCGATTAAAAGCGATTTTACATAGCTCCGCACATCTTCATTATCTTCGACCACCAATACCGTGAAATTTTCTTTTTTCTTCAACTCTTCTAACGTTGTTCCTTTTGTAACTACAACCTGATTGTCAGGCAAATCCACAATGATAGAACGGTCGTGTTCCACTGTTTTCAAATTCGACAATTCTGCTGGAGAAAAATGCTGATTGCCCAACGGAAACAGAATTTTGAATGTTGAACCCTTGCCAATTTCACTTTCGGCCCAAATTTTCCCCAAATGCAACTCAACAATGCTTTTGCAAAGATTTAAACCAATTCCTGTACCATAAATATTAGCTCCTTCGTGGTTGTGCGCTTGATAAAATGGCTCAAATATTTTTTCCAGTTCACTGGTTTCAATGCCATTCCCATTGTCCGAAATTTCAATGAGTAATGCACCTTGAGTTGGAAATATTGCATTTGTATAATCCTTAATATTTGTAGGCAGTATTTCGTTCACCTGAATTTTTACCTCACCGTTTTCGATGGTATGTTTAAATGCATTCGATAATAAATTGAAAAATACTTTTTCCACTAAAATTGGGTCAAACCAAGTATCAATATTTTTATTTTTATTTTCGAGCGTTAGATTTATGTTTTTAGTTGTAGCCAATTCTTTGAACGACAACACAATATCATCAATAAACAGATTAAAATCCACCTGCGATACGTTCGGTTTCATAAAACCGGATTCTAGTTTACGGAAATCCATGAGCTGGTTTACTAACCAAAGCAAGCGTTGTGCATTTTTGAAAATCAGTTCTAATTTGGGTCGCAACCACTCGGGTAATTCCACTTTCGACAGAATTTCATTCAAAGGGCCAATAATCAGCGTGAGCGGAGTGCGTAATTCGTGCGAAAAATTAGTGAAAAGACGTACACGCATTTGGTGATTATCCTCCAAATTTCGTTGTTCAATTTGCTTGATGGTAATGTCGGTTTCGAGCTGCTGTTTATTTAGGATATAATAAATAAAACCACCCAAAATAGATATAATCAACAGTATATAAATAAGATATGCCCACCACGTTTTCCAAGGTGGAGGTAAAATGTGAATGTCAAACGAAGCACCTTCCTCGTTCCAAACGCCATCGTTGTTGCAGGCTTTTACACGAAATGTGTATGTACCCGGCGGGATGTTAGTGTAAGTAGCTGAACGCTCGTTGATAACCGAATTCCAGTTTTTATCAAACCCTTCGAGCATATAGGCATACTGGTTTTTGTTGGGAAAAACGTAATTCAAAGCCGCAAAATAAATGGTAAACGCAGCCTGATAGTACTTTAACTCTACTTCTTTATCCGGAAAAACCGATTCGGTTGTTGAAGCATTGTCCGACACGTTATCTGCCCACACTTTAAATTTGCTTATAACCACATTGGGAACGATGGGATTTTTTACGATCCGATCAGAATTAAACAGCACAAACGAATTGACACCACCAACGATAAACGAATTGTCGCTCAAGCGCATAGAGGCGTGCGTTACAGTTTCCTGAACCGGATATCCATTGCTGTTTGTGTAATTGTCAAACACTTTTTTTGTTGGATTGAATCGCGAAATTCCTTCGAGGGTTGAAATCCAAAGCGAGCCATCTACATCTTCCATTATACCACAAACCGCATCGTTCAGCAATCCGTTTTTATGATTAAAAGTTTTAAAATTTCCTGATTTTTCGTTGTATAAACAGATTCCACCGCCATAAGTTCCTACCCAAAGTTGCTGTTGTGAGTCTCTGAAAATAGCACTAACATGACTGTTGCTGAGCGAATTGCTATCGGGAGTTGCCTGCAAATGTTGCAATTCTTTCGTTTTGAAATTATAGCGATATAAACCGTCTGAACGAGTTCCTACCCATACCGTTTGTTCTTTATCCAGCAATACATCCTGCACATTTACAGGCATAAAGAGTTGTTTCGAACCTTTTATAGGAAAACGTTTTTGGAACTGATTTGTAGCAGGATTAAACATCAAAAACGGGTCGTTGGTGCCGGTGGCTATCCAATAATTCCCAGTAGCATCTTTCGTCATCGCTTTAACATAGCCATAATTGAAGTTAGGGATGCTGCGTTCAATTCGTTTTGTTTGCAGATTTAAAACGTGAAGTCCGCCTGCATAAATACTAACCCAAAGTTTATCGTTATCGCGGTAAATAAATTTAACTTCGTTAAATGTAGAATTCACACCCGTGTTAATCTCCTGATAACTATTGTTTTTGCGATTATAAGTAATCAATCCATTATCAGTTCCCAACCAGATTATTCCGCCAATTTCGGTAACGGAATTTATACAACCAATTTTTTCTTTACCCGAAACAATGGGCGTAATCTGATTAAAATAATTGCTGTATTTACTGTAAAAATCGATGCCGCCATTCCAGCTTCCTACCCAAATACTACCGCTTTTATCTTTGTAAAGCGTAATTACTTTTTCGTCTTTTAATTGTCCGTTCCGGATGTTGAGTTGCTGTGTAACTATCTTATTTTTAATGTCATATATCAACA
Source organism: Paludibacter jiangxiensis (assembly GCA_945870155.1). Lineage (GTDB taxonomy): Bacteria > Bacteroidota > Bacteroidia > Bacteroidales > Paludibacteraceae > Paludibacter > Paludibacter jiangxiensis_A. Next base: position 34,011 of record CAMBSB010000036.1, read on the forward strand.
ATCCTTTGCGGGTTGCCAGCATCAAAAAGCCCGGTTTGTATTCTACCATGTATCCAATTTGCTCGTGGTCGAACGAAACGCCATTCCGCATTTTAAGCGGAATTTGTTCAAATGTTTTGGTATCGGGATTGAATTTCTTTAAACTATTCGACCACATACCAGCCCAAAGCGTGTGTTCTGCGTCTTCGAAAAGCGTATAAATATAATCGTTGGCAGGAAGTGGATAATTGCTTAATTTACTTGTTTTTACATCAAAAACAAAAAGGCCATCACGCACGGATGCAAAACAAATATTTCCATCAGCCCGCTGAATAAGCCAAATAATAGCATCGTTGGTGTAAATGTGTTTGAAATTGTCAGTGTTTTTCTGATAAACATCCAATCCTTTGGTAGTTCCAATCCAGGTGTTATCCAATTTATCGTTTAATAAATGCTTGATAGCCAAACTCGAAACCGAAGATTTATCTTTTTCATCATGAAAATAACGCTTGAATTTCTCCGTTTTTGGGTCGAAATAATTCAAACCATGATGTGTGCCAATCCAAAATCCTCCGGATTTGGTTTCAGCTATTGAAGTTACATCGCTGCTGCTAATGCTGTTTTCGTCGGTTAGCGAGGAGCGATATATTTTGAACGATGTTCCGTCGTACCGATTAAGTCCATCGCGCGTACAGAACCACATGTAGTTTTTACTATCCTGCAAAATTCTAATAACCGTATTTTGGGAAAGTCCTTCTTTTACAGATAGATTGCTGAACTGAAAATTGTCGTCCTCTGCTGAAAAACAGTGGATTGTGACAAATAATAAAGTAAGAGTCAGTATTCTCAAACGCATGTATCAGATTGTTGTGGGGTTTGAATGCAAATATATGCAAACATTTTTGTTTTTGAGTCAATTTCTGCTTCAGATTAAAACTATTGATACAATTATTCTTTTATTTGAAACAAAAATCGCATTCCATAGTCTGATATAACTCTAATTTTGCAACGTGATATTTAAAAAAATAAATTACTATGCAAACAAACACATCCAGCTTTTTCAAAGCGCTTATTTTCTTGTTTTTTATTATAACTAATCTAAAAGCAGCACAACCTGAACTTGGTTGGGGTCCCGAAATTAAAACAGGATTAGAGCTTTATGTTTCGCCCACTGGAAATGATGATAATGATGGTTCTGTTCAGAAACCATGGAAAACCATAGCCAAAGCACAATCGTATATTCGTGAGTTGAATAAGGGCAACAACTTACCCGAAAAAGGTATTACAGTATGGTTGCGTGGCGGGAGGTACGAACAGGCTATAACGCTAGCTTTTGGCAAAGACGATAATGGAACTGCCGAAAAACCAATCATTTACAGAGCCTTCATTAATGAGCAGGTGTCTGTTTTTAATGGTAAAATGATAGACCCCAAAGCATGGAAAACAATTGGAAAAGAAGCTGCTAAACGTGTTCATCCTTCTATTAAACCCGAAAAGCTACGTGAATTGGATATTACGGCTTTAGGTGTAAAAAACGCATCCGTTTTTGCCGATAAATTTATCAACTGGACATTATTTGATTTTTTTGCTAACGATATTCGCCAGCCTAACGCTCAATGGCCAAACTTGGATGAGAGCATACGGGGAACAAACGAACCGGGTTGGACAACCTGCAACGGTTCGAAAGATATTATTACATTTCATTATGGCATGGGTGGCAAACCAACCGACAAAGATGGCACAAACGAATTGGATTTGGATGGAACAAAACGGGCAGAGCGTTGGAAAAAATCGATGGCTGATGGTCATAAAATTTGGCT
>CAMBSB010000037.1 GCA_945870155.1 Paludibacter jiangxiensis
GACATTAAAAACAATAACGATTATGGTATTAAAGAGAAACTCAATATATGGTATAGTTTATACGAATATTTCAACACTAATAATAAAATTAACATGGTAAACAAATTAAAAGATTATCAAGACTTTGTTGCAGCCATCATAGCAGATGAGGTACTAAATGATATTACTGACGAAAAATTTGCCTTTGCTGCCGGGCAAGTTATCGAGTACGTTTTGAGTAAAAGTAAATCAGCTGACAACAGTTACAACTTATTGGAGCCTTATTTACAGCAATCAAAATGCGTAGAATTCAAACGGGCAATAGCCAATGATTTCGGACGGTATAAACACGAAAATTTTTCAAAGAACTTTGAAAAAGTCGCTGCTTTTGTTTTGAGTTATGAAACTACTGCTAATCTGAAACATTTGTTACCACAAATTCTTTCAGGTGTGTTTTCGAAAAATCAATTATTCAGTACTAACTTTTCAAAATAAATCAATTATGTCAACATTCAACAATCGCGTATATGGCGCAGCCATTATCAAATCCATCAATTCCAACTACAATGCCGATTTCTCGGGACAACCCCGCAAATTGCCAAACGGAATAGTGTATGCTACAGATAAAGCTTTTAAATACTCTATTCGGAATTATTGGAAGTCAGCGTTAAATGAAAAAGTATTTTATTTCAAGTCATTAAGCGAAGAAATGTCTCCCAGAACATTGGATGAAACTTACAATCTACATTTTGGGAAGTTTAATGGAAAAGATAAAAGTCCAGCCTTACGCTTAGAAGTGTTAGGTAATATATTAAAGTGCCTTGATGTGAAACTATTCGGTGGCACCTATGCTGGTAAAACTAATATATCTATACATGGAACTTGCCAGATTACACATGGATTGAATAAATTTACAGAGAATGTAATTTATTCCGAGCAAATTATGTCTCCATTTAAAAATTCGAATGAAGCAAGTGCCGATAGTACAATGACAACTTTAGGCTCACAATCTCGTTTGCAAGAAGGACATTATGTACACCATTTTTCAGTAAATCCTAAAAATATTGAAGACGATGTAAAAAGAACGGGTGCTGAAGGTTTAACTACAGGTGATATAGCTAAACTTAAAGAAGGATTGCGCAAAGGAGCTACTTATTATGATTCGGCAGCTAAAGCAGGCACTGAAAATGAATTGTTGCTTTGGGTGCAGCTTAAAGTTGATTCTAAAATAGTACTACCTTCTTTTGTTAGTCTTATAGATATCAATGAAGATAAAGAAATAGATTTGTCCAAAGTTAGTGTTTTGCTGATTGAACCCCATATTAAGTCTGAAATTGAAACAATTGAGATTTCCTACAATAAATCGAATACGAAAGTAGTTGGTCAACCAGAAGGTGCTGTTTTTACTGAATTGTAAATATTTAGCCCATGAAATTAATATCATTTGACTTAAAAGCAGATTTTGCTTTTTTTAGAAAGCCAGATACCAATGCCACCATTAATTTATCCTACAATATCATTCATCGTCCTGCGATACTGGGTATTTTAGGAGCAATTATTGGTTTGGATGGCTACAAGGAAAAAGGGATAATGCCTCAGTATTATGAAGTATTGAAGGATGTGAAGATTGGTATTGAGCCACTTAATCATGATAAAGGAAATTACACCAAAACCAATATCAAATACTCCAATACTATTGGCTATGCCAATAAAGGGACAAATTTTCTGACTGAAGAACTTACTTTAGTGAATCCAGTATACAGGATTTATCTTTTATTGAGTGAAGAAGATGTCTATCAAAATCAACTAGTAGATAATATAAAAACGGGTTGTGCAGAATTTATTCCATATTTGGGTAAGAATGAATTTACAGCATGGTGGAATTCAGATTCTTACAAAGAATATCATTTTTCAAATAATGAGATACCAAAAGAAAGTGTCAGAATTTGTACTATTTTTCAGAAAGAAACTGTATTAAAGAATAATGTGGAAACTCCATTTCCAGACTTGCTCAATTTTGACAATACAGAAAGTCCGTACATATATTTTGAACGATTACCTATGGATTTTGATTTATCATTAATGCAATACAATTTAAGTGAGTTTGCTTTTTCGAATTATCAAATCAAAAATGCTCAAACGTTAGAGAACTTGTTTTTTGTGAATGAACTAAATGCTTATGTACAGATGCTTTAAGCCTGTTTCTGAGATAATTTGCGAATTACCTGCATTGAGTACTTATTTGCTTAATGCAGGCAATTACTATGCCCATCTACCGAAAACTGAAGGTGTTACTGTAGAAACAATTGAAGAGCATGTTAATTTAGTAAATAAATATTTTGAGAAACTTGTAGTTTCTCACGAATTGGATACAGTAATTGATCGACTCATTAATGGCATCTCGGTTCAAATAGATTTAGAAACAGGCAATTATATCAAATTGCTTTTTGTGAACTCTATTGTTTTTCATGATTTTGGAAAAATAAATGAGCATTTTCAATTTGATAAAATGAAAAACGGAACGTTTATAGAAAGTTCACTAAATCATAGTCCAATTAGTTCCAATCATTCCTCATTAGGAGCATTTATTTATTTAACAAAACATTTGAGTGAAATAGCTCTTAAAAAACAACAAAATCCGTTATTGGTGACAACATGTATATATCTTGCATATTCAATTTTTAAACATCATGGACGAGCATTTGATAATGATTGTAACTTAACAATTTCATTTTCAGAATTAAAAGCAAGAAATGTGTGGGAAGATGTCAAAATCTTCTTATCTAAATATTTAGCATGCTATCAGTTTAATATACATCCCAACATTTTAAATTTGATTGGAAATGAACGATTACTGAATGAGCAACCATTTGTAAATTTTGTAGACTCTTTCGAATTGTATGCTTTTTGCCGTCTCAGCTTTTCACTGCTCACAGCATCCGACTATTTGGCAACCAACGAGTATATGAATTCATTGCCGATAAATGATTTCGGGATATTAACCCAAAAACGAATTGAGGAGCTGCACTACAATGTAAGCAAAAGAGAATGGATAGATGAATTGCAAAAAAAGAAAAACTACAATAAAGGAACTTATGAAGCTCTTGAAGGTTATCAGTTACTGAATCCCAAAGAAAAAAGTGGTTTCAACCTTAATGTTCTTCGTAAAGAAATGGGAATTGAGGTAATCAGAAACATCAGGAAACACTCAGAAAGTAATTTGTTTTTTATTGAAGCTCCAACAGGTGGCGGTAAAACAAACCTTTCCATTTTGGCAACCGTTGAATTGCTAAAAATACATAGAGGAAAGTATAATAAAGTATTTTATGTATTTCCTTTTACGACCCTGATTACACAAACTTATGGAGTGGTAAGTGATATGTTAGGATTGAATGAAGATGAAATTATTGAATTGCACTCTAAGGCTGGACTTAAACCAACTGTAAATGAAGATGATAAATATGGTGGTGAGAAACTGAATTATATTAATCATCTTTTTGTTAACTATCCTTTTAGTTTATTATCGCATATCCGTTTTTTTGATATTTTAAAAACGAATGAAAAAGAAACAAACTACTTGTTGCATCGATTGGCAAATTCCGTTGTGATAATTGATGAATTACAATCCTATAACCCATCACATTGGGATAAAGTAATCTATTTTATTCGACAATATGCTGAAAAGTTTAACATTAAGTTTATATTAATGTCAGCAACTTTACCTAAACTAGACAAGCTTAGTGTAATAAGGCAAAATGTTAAGGACTTTGTATATTTATTACCCAAAGCAAAAGAACAGTATTTCAATAACCCAAACTTTGCAGGTCGTGTAGATTTTAATTTTGATTTATTTGAACGAACAAATCTATCGTTAGATGAACTTGCAGAAAAAGTAATTAGAGCATCTCAAGATTATCTGAAATATGATTTTGGTTCAGACAAGCCAGCAGGTAGTGTTTATACGATTGTCGAATTTATCTATAAGCAGTCAGCTACAGATTTTTACGAGACGATTTTGGGATATAATTTCTTTGATGAAATATTTGTGCTTTCGGGAACTATACTTGAACATCGAAGAAAAGAAATAATCAATTATCTAAAAAATCCATCCAGTAGAAAAAAGAAAATTATTTTGATTACGACACAAGTAGTTGAGGCTGGGGTTGACATTGATATGGATTTAGGATTTAAGGATCGTTCGATAATTGATTCGGATGAACAATTGGCGGGTCGTATTAATAGGAATGTAAATAAAGAGAATTGTACACTGTATCTATTTAATCTCAACAGAGAATCTGTTATTTATGGCAAAGATTATAGATATAAGATTACAAAAGAGCAAATTAAGTCGGATGAATACAAACGAATACTCGCTAAAAAGGATTTCGATGCCCTATACAATAGAATATTTGATGCTCAAAACAATTGGAATAATAAAGAAATGGTTGAAAATTTCAGCGATTATGAATTAGCAATTAAAAAATTAAAATTTCAGACTGTAAGCGATAAATTCAAATTGATAGAACAAAAGAATTTTTCGTGTTTTATTCCGATACATATTCCAATAGTGGTTGAAAGTGCTATTGATGGCATTAAAGATAGTATTTTCAGTCATGCCGAATTACTTTTTTTAAAAGAAAACAAAGTTTTACCCAATCTAAGCAATGAAATCAATGGAGAGGAGGTCTTTGAAATATACCTCCATTCTATTCATAATAAAATAGAATTTTCTCAGCAACAGATAAGAAAAAAAGTGCTTCAAAGTATTATGAGCAAGTATGTTTTCTCAATATTTGCTAGTCCAAAAATCGAAAATAAGTTAATTCATTTCTACGATAAAGAAAAATCTGAATATGGATATTTTTATATAGAAAGATGGAAAGATATCTATTCAATAAAACAAGGACTTGATGCTAATAAATTAATAGGAATAGAAGAAACTCAATTTTTGTAAGTCAACAGCATGAATGCCAAACAAAAAACTAAAATCAGTAACCAAACGATCTTTGAAATAATGTAAACACCTAATATAAAACAGTTGTCGATGTACGCATAATTTCATACATTTGCACATCGACTACATTTACACAATAAAAATAGCCAAAATAAATTTAAAACAAGCTGATATTCAGCTTGTTATAAATTCGTTTTAAATGGCTAATAATCGAACCAAAAGGAATTGAAATATTGAACATTTAATTTCGATATTCGTAACGCAAAGAGCTAATAATCGAACCAAAGGGAATTGAAATAAAGTAGTTATTATTTGATTGTCGATAATTTCCATGCTAATAATCGAACCAAAAGGAATTGAAATTGCTTAATCTTAATAGGGTGATGTTATAGACGTGAACTAATAATCGAACCAAAAGGAATTGAAATTAAGTTGACATATCTTTGCGAGCAACTAAGTTAGCACTAATAATCGAACCAAAAGGAATTGAAATTTAACTTTATGTATTTCTTTATGGCAAGCATCACACACTAATAATCGAACCAAAAGGAATTGAAATATGATGTGCTGCGTATTGTCAATTACTACCGGTGCTAATAATCGAACCAAAAGGAATTGAAATAAGTGTGCTAAAAACTTAAAAGTTCCTATATTTCGCCTAATAATCGAACCAAAAGGAATTGAAATAGATTAACATGGGATGCTATTGAACGTTTTGCAGACTAATAATCGAACCAAAAGGAATTGAAATTATTATAATAAGTCTGTTTATCTATGTTCGCAAAGCTAATAATCGAACCAAAAGGAATTGAAATGTGTTATTATTTACATACCAATATGGCAAATAAAGCTAATAATCGAACCAAAAGGAATTGAAATTCAATATGAATACCTGTTTCTTCTTCGTATGCTTTCTAATAATCGAACCAAAAGGAATTGAAATTTGCTATATTTGAAATCGGTTTTAGTTTCGGTATGCCTAATATTCGAACCAAAAGGAATTGAAATATCATTAGCTGTTTTGCTTCAAAGCCTTGAAACAGCCTAATAATCGAACCAAAAGGAATTGAAATATACTTAAATCGTCTGTTTCGGAAAGTTTGACAAGCTAATAATCGAACCAAAAGGAATTGAAATGCAATAAGATTATCGTTTGCATCTTTTGTCATGTCTAATAATCGAACCAAAAGGAATTGAAATTTTCATTTGGATATTTCACGTCAGGTTCGCCAACGACTAATAATCGAACCAAAAGGAATTGAAATACACTAGAAATGTTAATTCAATAGATTACTATGATACTAATAATCGAACCAAAAGGAATTGAAATGGAGTAAAATCACTGAACTTGAAATCTTCACCTTCTAATAATCGAACCAAAAGGAATTGAAATTTTTAAATAGTTCGGCATTATCCTCTTTAGTATCAACTAATAATCGAACCAAAAGGAATTGAAATGCAAAAAAGAAGTGAGTGAGCTTATTAATGTGCACCGCCTAATAATCGAACCAAAAGGAATTGAAATCTGGAAACGTCCTATCGACATGAACTTGTCGAATACTAATAATCGAACCAAAAGGAATTGAAATTTATCAAGTAGGGGTTTTGGCTAATATCGACCAGCACTAATAATCGAACCAAAAGGAATTGAAATAAGGGAAAGAAGAAACGTGAGCAAATGGAGCGCAAACTAATAATCGAACCAAAAGGAATTGAAATGGATGTTTTGCTTATCACAAGACCAATAAAACTCAACTAATAATCGAACCAAATGGAATTGAAATTTAATTATTACGTCTTCGTAATAGTCGCTTGTTTCTAATAATCGAACCAAAAGGAATTGAAATATGGTTTGTGATCCGTATTTTTTCTTAATATCTTCTAATAATCGAACCAAAAGGAATTGAAATAACGCAGAAAGTTACTTAAATCATTTTACCAGCACACTAATAATCGAACCAAAAGGAATTGAAATATCTTTTGAACCTGGTTGAAATAGCCGGAGCACGGATACTAATAATCGAACCAAAAGGAATTGAAATTATTTAAGCATATCGGCAAGTGATTTCAGAAAATAACTAATAATCGGACCAAAAGGAATTGAAATTATTGTGTTGCCATGCGATAAGCTCCAATTGCGAGGCTAATAATCGAACCAAAAGGAATTGAAATCCTGAAACATCGCTCCAATTAGCGGTGTCGTTCCAGTCTAATAATCGAACCAAAAAGGAATTGAAATTGACAAGCTACGGTTACAATGCCGATACCCCCGAACTAATAATCGAACCAAAAGGAATTGAAATCTACCGAAATACTGAAATTAACAAAACTAATTACACTAATAATCGAACCAAAAGGAATTGAAATTTTCGATACGACCAGCGTATTTCTTAACATAAGAGCTAATAATCTAACCAAAAGGAATTGAAATTTGCTTTTAACTCTTGAATGTCTTCAAGAAGCCGCTAATAATCGAACCAAAAGGAATTGAAATACTCTTAATGCGCTTGGAACTAGTTCGCTAAAGGGCTAATAATCGAACCAAAAGGAATTGAAATCCCGAAATGCAACTCTCGACAAATAAAAAAACACTTTCTAATTTTGCATCCTCAATCATTAAATTCATGTTAGTTATTTATGTAAATGAACTATTGTAAAATATAAAATGTTATTTAAATATAGCTCATTAAAAACAATGTGATTTAAATACCAAAAATGGATTAAGTTCTCTGTAATCAATCATTTTAAAAAATCAAGCTTTATGGAAATTAAATGGATATTATTTGCTGTTTTTATTGTAATTGCAGTTGTGTTAGTTATTTACTTAATTGTACGCAATATGAAAGATAAAGACGAAGTGGTTAAGTTTTTAAATGAAACTGAAATTGATGACAAGGCTGAAGAAAGAGAAAAAGTATAATGCTGTTGTAAATTGAACAAATAGACTTTACATAAAAAAGCCATCTTTTTAGATGGCTTTTTTATGTAAATAAAATCAAAAAAATACTAGGATAACTCATATCTAAAATTTATAATTCATTCCAAGCGACCAAGTGCGACCTAAATTATAAACTTTATTGTTGAGTGTAGTTGATTTATTTTCGCCTTGTTTTATATACTCGTAAGTTTGTTGAGTCACAAAGTTTTGTGCCAACAAATCCTTGATACCAAATTTCAATTCCAGGCTCTTACCAATTTTTTTATTAATAGATAAATCAATAACATTGCGAGGCATTTCGTAAATGTCGGGTATCAGCACCACACCCTGATTGAGTTGAGCGGCTACAAGAATACGTTTTCCCATAATGTTATACATAATTGAGGCCGATAAACCTGCATTATCGTTTTGATAATACAAACCGGTATTTAAAACATAAGGCGATTGTCCTTGTAAAGGTCTGTTGCGTTCAGTTTGTGTGTTTTCGAACTCTACTTTACTATAAATATAAGAGGCATTTACATTTAAACTAAAGTGCTTTAAGCCAATTAGCGTTTCGAGCGATTTTTTCAACTCCAACTCTAAACCATAATTTACAGCACCAATGGCATTCTCGAAAGAAAATTCGCTCCCGGTTCCCACACTTACCATTTCGATGGGGTTTTTAAAATGTTTGTAAAAAGCAGCCAAAGTAAAAGTTTCAGTAGGTGTTGGATAATGTTCAAATCTAAAGTCTATGTTATTAATGCTTGCATCTTTTAAGTTTGGATTTCCTTTTACAGAGTTTTTTTCAGTAAAATCATAATAACTCAATGGTGAAACTTCTCTAAATTCCGGACGATTAATTGTGCGTGCATAAGCCACACGAACAAGTGTTTTTTCGGTAAAACTATAAGAGGTGTTTATGGAAGGGAACAAATTAACGGTGGCCTCATCTACATTTACAGGAGAACTAATATTATAGAACCCATTTAATTTCAATCGGTTATATTCAGCTCTCACACCTCCATTAACACTTAACATACCAATAGGCAAGGATAATGAAGCATAAGCTGCAGTTAACAAATTGTTGGCATTGTAAGTATTAGCCACATTGGTTTGCTCATCAATGCTGATGACTTTGTCTTGTCCGAGATATAGTTGAGTAAAAAGAGTCTCAAAATTCAGAGCATAAATTTCGGTATCGTTTAAGGGTCCGAAAGCATTGCGATAAGTTAAACTACGCTCATTAAACTTTCGGGTTTTATATTCGCTGTAAGCACCTGCTTTGATAGTTGAAGTTATTTGAGAAATTTTCAATTTACGTTCGTAATTAAGGGCTGCTGTTGACACATTTTCGTGATTGGTCATATACAACCTGCCTAATTCATTAATACTTGGCACATTAGGCAGCATATATTCATAAATTCCTGCGGTATTTTCTTTCATACTCCAATTCTGTCTATCGGGTTCAATGCGGTTAGCATAGGCATAACCAAGATTCCAATCGAGTTTTTCTTCGGCTTTTTCGTTGAACTTGTGGTTTCCGCTGAACTGTCCCGAATAAGTAGTACGGCTAGAATATTGATTACTAAAATATTTAAAATTTCCTTGTCTATAATTATTCCAACCATAAGTATTAGCCGTTTTATCAACCCCAATCTGATTAACGAGATTTTTAAACTCAAGTCTTGTCCCATTAGTGGCTTGGTAAGCCCAATTGTGTAGTAATCCAACTTTAAAATCATTGCTATAAACATCTGCATTGTATTTGTACAAAAAAGTAGGAGTTTCAGTATCAGCATCAAAACGCTCGTACATATAATTTGTCATATTAGCGCGTGTGCTTGATGAACCAGAGTAATTTAACGAAGTTATCATACCCAATTTGGCACCTTTGCTTAAATTCCATTTGCGACCAAAAGCTGTGGAGAACTTCTGATTTGGTAAAGTATTGCTTTTTTGAGCTATCCAATTGTTGTTCAATAAAAGAGCGGAAGCATCTCGCTGTGAAACATTTACAGTATTTAAATTGGCAGGAAAAGTAGATGGGATATTTCGAGCTGCACTACCTAAACCCAGAAAATCTAGACTTTGTGCAGGCAAATGGTAGCTATCTTTAAAAGTACTTTCATCATTATAACCAACTCCATATTCTACATTAAAGAAATCGTTATCAGGAATATTTTTTGTGGATATTTTTATAAACCCGCCGGTAGCTTCGGCCGAAAGTTCAGGCGATCCGGTTTTGAATATCAACAAATTATCAATCATACTGCTTGGAATGGCATCGAAAGAAAAAGCTTTCACATCAGTTTCGCTGCTGGGTGTTGCAGCATTGTTGAGCCACACATTATTATATCGTTGGTTTAAACCGCGCACTACAATAAATCTATTATCCTGAATTGTAACACCCGGAACACGTTTCACAACTTCAGAGGCATCACGGTCGAGAGTTTTACCAATTTGCTGTGAAGAAATACCATTTACAACCTGAACTGCGGTACGTACACTTTTAAGCATGGATAACTCGGTATCGGTACGTCGTTGTGCCACCACTTGTACACTTTCAAGTACCAAAGCTGCTTCTTCTAAGTTAATATTTAAAATGGTAGGAGCACCTTTTTGAACAACTACATTTTTAATGCTTTGTGTAGTATATGATACATAAGATATTACTAAAGAGTATTTACCCGGAGCAACATTCAAAGTATAATTACCATCTATATCGGCTGTTGTTCCATTTGTAGTTCCTTCAATTAAAACCGCAGCGCCTGTAAGAGGTTCATTGCTTTTTTTATCCATTATTCGTCCCTGAATAGCAGTTTGAGAACAAAGCAATTGACTTGAAAACAGAACAATAAGTAATAACAAAGAGTGATAAAGTTTTTCTAATTTCATTTGATTATTGTTTCATAATTACGCTGCAAAATTACGAATCATGTATTTCAATTATAATAAGAATATGTTACAATCAAGTTAAGCAATAGTTAGTAAGTATTCAGCCCCCCATCCCCCTAAAGGGGGTGTTTTGGCGCATGTTTAAAAGTTTGTTCATAAAATATAATGTCTATTTTTATATTTATCAGCAATTTAACTCCATTAATAATAAAAAAATCGTTGTTATTACATCTTGAAAGGTGCTGAGCAGGTACAATAATTAGCATGAGATAACTTAACAATTAAAATATAATAGAATTTATTTGAAATGAGATATTATATAGCTCAAAAACAAGGAATTAAGATATAAACACAAAGTCACAAAGACACAAAGTATAAAACATAAATGTTTTATTTATAGTACAATAACGAACCTGTTTTATAAAAAATACTTGTATTTTTTTCTTTAGTGTTTCATGTTTTGTATTTTTAATTCTTACAATTGTTTGTGGCTTCGTGTCTTTGTGTTTAAAGTCTTAATATCAATCTTTTAATTATTTAATCGAAATAAAGTCTAATAATTTACATAAATAAAATATTTTATTGTATACATCTATTTCTTGCTGTATTTTTTGTATTTTTGTAAAACAGTATTATTTAAAAAGGTAAATAAAAATCATTTAATTATGAATAAAACAAGTTTAAAATCACATTTCTGGAGATATTACTTACCTGTTTTTTTAATTTTCTCTATCACAGTACTTGCTTTTCAATATAACAGGGAAAAACACTATAAAGCTGATCTGCTCGACACCAAGTTGGGTGATTCAAACAATATTATCTTCAATTATCTTGAAAACTCAAATGGGTCATTAGAAAAATTTGATTCCATAATTAGGATATCACCTTACAAAGATATTCGTATAACGGTGATTGATTTAAATGGCAAAGTGGTTTACGACAATGTTATTAAAAATGTGGAATCGATGGATAATCATTTAACACGTAAAGAAGTTATTGACGCACAAAAAAATAATAATGGTTCAGATATTAGAACATCAATTACTAACAATCAAGCTTATTATTATCACGCCAATCGTTTTGGAAATTGTTATATTAGATCTTCGGTTCATTATGACATGAACATATTATCGGTTTTATCACCCAATAACTTATTTCTTTATTTTTGGTTAGTGCTAACCTTTTTAATTATAACTGCTTTATTTTACATGTCCAACCGATTGACAATAAAAATGCAACGTGAACAAATAGAGCATGATGCCAATGTCAGGCGACAACTAACGCAACAAGTTGCACATGAGTTGAAGACACCATTGAGCAGCATTATTGGTTATATGGAAACTTTGCATAATAACTCGGACATTAGCGAAGAAAGAAAGCAATTTTTTATCGACAGAAGTCATACACAAGCCATACGTCTGAATGAATTACTTCAGGACATTTTAGTTTTGAATCAGTTGAATGAGGCACCTCGTACCGTTCAAAAAGAACCCTTACACTTAAATAAAATTATTGACAATGTACTTGAAGATGTAGCAATTAAGCTACAAGAAAATGATATCAAAGTTAATGTATCGTTAGGTGGTGATATTTGGATAAAAGCCAACTCATTATTGATTTATTCCATTTTCAGAAATCTAATTGACAATGTGTTATCGTATGCAGGCACAAATACCGAAGTTGATATTACACTTTTAAAAGAAGATTCCAAGTTTTACTATTTTAATTTTTCTGACACGGGTACGGGTGTTAACAAAGAATGTTTGCCATTTTTATTTGATCGGTTTTATCGTATCGACAAAGGGCGCTCTCGCAAAACCGGTGGCACCGGATTGGGCTTGTCCATAGTCAAAAATGCTGTTGAATTTCATGAAGGTGTAATTGGAGTTAACAACCGGGAAGGTGGTGGACTGCAATTTAATTTTTCAATACATAAATGATTTCTAAATCATTATAAATTAAATTTCAATTTTCTATTTAAAGAATTATTTATTCTTAATATTAACGGCAATGTAATACATATTACAATTCTTATTATCGTAATAAGTTTGTAATAGCTTTGTAATATAATACCAAGATCTTTGCACAATCAAAATTTAAAAATAATTACATGAAAAGAAGAAATTTATTTATTGTATTAATTTTTGCTGGGTTACTAAAAATTCAGGCTCAGGAAGTCGAATTGACTCCATTAGAAGAAGTTCAACAAAAAGTGGAATCGCATAACGACAATTTAATCAAGCTAAACAATCTGAAAATTAGCGGTTATTTGCAACCACAATTTCAGTGGGGCGAACAATCAGCTTCGTTAAAAGTAGGCACAGGAAATACTGATGCTTCCGGAGTTGGATTAGAAGCTCCTTTTTCAAGAGTAGGTTTACGCAGAGGTCGCTTGAAATTTACTTACGACGATGGCGGTATAGCAAGTGGTGTTGTACATTTCAACTTTATCGACAAGCCCGGATTAAGTGGAGCTACAGTACAATTAAAAGAAGCATATTTAACAGCCAAAGACCCATGGTTCAAAACTAATGCCATTCGTTTTGGGGTTTTCGATCGTCCGTTTGGTCATGAAGTAGGTTATTCTTCCTCTCTTGTTGAATCACCTGAACGCTCACGATTTATAACTACATTGTTTCCCGAAGAAAGTGAATTGGGAGCCATGTTAGTTTTACAAGCACCAATAAGTTCTCCTTTTAACTTTTTAAAATTCGAAGGTGGATTTTTTGCCGGAAACGCCATTAATCCTGAAACAGACAACAGAAAAGATTTTATTGGTCATATAGTTGCTACAAAACCTATTGGTAATTTTGCTAAATGGGGATTAGGTGCTTCATATTATAATGGCGGGGTTTATCAAACAAACAGCGTGGTTTATAACATGGCAGGCGCTGCTTTCGTAAAAAATGATATAGCAACAAATAAAGGAGCATTTGCAAAACGTGAATATTTTGGTGTAGATGGTCAATTTAGTGTAGAAACTCCAATAGGAATAACACAAATAAGAGCTGAGTATTTGTGGGGAAGTCAGCCCGGTAATGCAAAAACATCAGCAAGTCCTAATAGAGCTGCTTTACCAGCTCCCGAAGACACCTATATTCGACCCATGAATGGATGGTACGCAATTTTGGTTCAGGATTTGGGTCGCACACCATTTTCAGCAGTTATTAAATACGATGTTTATGATCCTAACACCAAGGTAAGTGGAAATGATTTAGGGCTAACTGCCAGTAACACCGGTATTGCTGATGTTAAGTATTCTACACTGGGAACGGGAATAATTTGGCATATAAGTCCCGCCTTGCTTGGTGAAGTATATTATGAACTAGTTGAAAATGAAACCTCAACATCCTTAACTAACACGAGCGCATTGAAAAACTACACAAGTGATTTAAAGGACAATACATTAACTGTTAGACTTCAATATAAGTTTTAATTATAAACATTTCACACAATTCCTTATATTAAATAATCACTATATTGTAATGCTTTTGAAATATTTTTGTAACATAGACATAGTAATTTTGTTTACAAATAATATTAAAACTCTAATTCAAAAAAAATAAATAATTTATGAGAAAAATAATAATTCCAATCGTGTTAGCAGTTATATTTTCAACAATGAATATAATGGCTCAAAAAATTAAAGGTTCTGATACAGTACTTCCATTAACACAAAAACTAGCTGAAATCTATATGAAAAACAATTCGGGCAGTAAAATTACTGTTACCGGTGGTGGCTCAGGAATAGGTTTATCTGCTTTAGTTGAAGGTTCTACCGACATAGCTATGTCGTCACGCAAAATGAAATTCGATGAAAAAGTAAAAATTCAAAATGCAGGCAAATCATCAAAAGAAGTTATAATTTGCAGAGATGCTTTGACAATTGTAGTAAATCCAAAAAACAAAGTTACTAACCTGACTCGTGAACAACTTGAAGGAATATTTACCGGCAAAATCAGTAACTGGAAACAAGTTGGTGGAGCTGACTTGACAATCACAGCATATTCACGCGAGACTACTTCGGGAACTTATGAGTTTTTCAAAGAACACGTTATGAAAAACAAAAATTACAAATCCGGAATTTTAAGCATGCCTGCTACGGGAGCCATTATACAATCGATTAGTCAAACACCCGGTGCTATTGGGTATGTAGGCATGGCTTATGTGACCAAAGATGTTAAGGAAATTCATGTTTCGTTTGATGGTGGTAAAAAATTCATAGAACCTACTTTGGCCAATGCAAAATCAGGAATTTATCCAATTGTTCGTCCCTTGTATTATTACTATGAAGTTAAATCCGAAGCTAAAGTAAATCCATTTCTTAAATTTGTTTTATCAGCCGAAGGACAAAAAATAGTTGATACTATAGGATATATTCCTTTAAAATAGGTCTTTTAACTCTCAACAGACTTTTCCAAAGATAAAAAACTTTGGAAAAGTTTTTTATCTTTAAACAACAAATCCAAAATGCATTTCCTTTAAAAATAATTTTCAGTGTTTAATAAGAAGAAAAACAAGTTTTTAGAATTTCTTTTTGAGTCTGCATTCAGGCTTAGTGGAAGTGTAACTACAATAATAATTTTATTGATAAGTATCTTTTTATTTACCGAAGGCTGGGGCTTATTCCAATCATCAACGGTAGAAAAAGGATACATTTTGTGCATTAATAAAGAGAATAAAATCAAAAATTTAACGCCTCATCAGGTTAAAGATATTTTTGATGGTAATATAACTTCATGGAAAGAACTAGGTGGCGATGACATTCCAATTGAAACATTACGCATGGATGATGTTGCCGGCTTGTATACTGAACAAGAATTGGGACCAAATTTCGAATATTTGCCTGAGAAACTCAGTGAGGCAGTTTCTTCACGTGTAGGAGCACTAGGATTTTTTCCCGAACAATTTATAAATTATAAATTCAAAGGAAAAGTTTTACCTTCAATAACCATATCGCTCAAGGATTATTTTGGTGGTAAAGAATGGTTTCCAACGGCTACACCCTCAGCTCAGTTTGGTTTATTACCTTTGTTACTTGGAACATTATGGGTAAGTTTGGGTGCAATTTTGCTGGCACTGCCTTTTGGTATGGCTGTAGCTATTTACCTTGCTGAACTTGCCAGCCCTCGGGTTCGTAAAATATTAAAACCGCTTATTGAGTTATTGGCTGGTATTCCGTCGGTGGTTTATGGCTTTTTTGGATTAATAATAATAGTACCACTAATCCGCGACCTCTTTCAACTACCTGTTGGTGAAACTGCCTTAGCAGGCAGTATCGTATTAGCTATCATGGCTTTACCAACAATTATAACTGTAGCAGAAGATGCATTGCGCACAACACCCATTGCCATGAAAGAATCAAGCTTGGCATTAGGTGCAACTCACTGGCAAACCGTTTTCAGGGTGGTTATACCTTATGCTTCATCAGGAATTTTAGCAGCTATTATTTTAGGAATTGGTAGGGCAATAGGTGAAACTATGGCAGTACTCATGGTTACAGGAAATGCAGCCGTAATACCACACACACTAGCCGAACCTGTTAGAACCATACCTGCAACAATTGCAGCTGAATTGGGTGAGGCTTCAGCAGGAAGTGTGCAATACCAGGCTTTGTTTATGCTTGGAGCAATATTATTTGTTTTAACTCTAGGTATAAGTATCTTTGCCGAAATAATTCGAAAAGAACCGCATTTAGATTGATTAGTTGATTGGTTAATTGGTTAATTGGTTAATTGGTTAATTAGTTGATTGGTTGATTTGTCAAGAGGTTGATTTGTTAAGAGGTTGAAATACAATTTATTATAAATATGGAAAAGAAAAAAATATCAACAAAAAGAATGAAACAGGCTATTATATTCTGGTTATTCAGAGTTATGAGCTTTGCCGTAGTCGCAATTCTTTTCAGTATCATTGGTTTTATTGTTTTTCGAGGAATTGGTGCCATAAGCTGGGAGTTTTTGACTTCAGAACCAACAGATGGAATGACCAAAGGCGGAATATTTCCCGCCATTGTAGGCACTTTTTATTTGGTAATTGGCAGTATGTTAGTAGCTTTTCCTATAGGTGTAATGTCAGGAATATATATGAATGAATATGCCGGGAATAATTTTTTTGTAAAAATAATTCGTATAATGACCAATAACTTGGGTGGTATACCATCTATCGTTTTTGGCTTATTTGGCATGTCGCTTTTTGTAAATAAACTTAATTTTGGTGATTCTATTATTGCCGGGTCATTAACGCTTGGTTTACTGGCTTTGCCACTAATCATCCGTGTTACAGAAGAAGCATTGAAATCGATTCCGGATAGTTACCGTCATGGTAGTTTAGCTTTAGGTGCAACAAAATTGCAAACAATTGGCAGGGTGGTTTTGCCTGCTGCTTTTCCAAATATCATGACAGGATTAATACTTTCTATTGGTCGTGTATCTGGCGAAACTGCACCGATTTTATTTACGGCAGCAGCTTATTTTTTACCCAAACTTCCAAGTTCAATTTACGACCAGGTTATGGCATTGCCCTATCACCTTTATGTTATCGCAACTAGTGGAACAGATTTAGAAGCAACCCGTCCAATGGCTTATGGAACAGCTTTGGTATTGATTACTATAGTTTTAATAATGAATTTAATTGCAAATTTCCTACGACGGAAATTCAGCAAATAATTAGAAGATAAATAAAAGAATGAAACTTGAAGCAAAAAACGTTAACTTTTTCTACGGCGATTTTCACGCGTTGAAAGACATAAATATGATTATCGAAGAAAACTCGGTAACTGCCTTTATTGGTCCTTCAGGCTGTGGAAAATCCACTTTTCTGCGATTATTTAACAGAATGAATGATTTGATTACCGATACGCATTTAGATGGTGAATGTTTGGTGGGTGGTCAGAATATTTACGACAAAAGTGTTTCTGTTGACGAACTCAGGAAAACTGTAGGCATGGTTTTTCAAAAGCCTAATCCTTTTCCGAAAAGCATTTACGAAAATGTGGCTTATGGACTGCGTGTAAATGGTGTAAAAGACAAAGCAATAATTGAAGAAACTGTAGTCAAATCGCTTCAACAATCGGCACTTTGGGGCGAAGTAAAAGATAAACTTAAAAAATCTGCCTATGCCCTTTCGGGTGGACAGCAACAAAGACTTTGCATTGCACGTGCTTTAGCAGTTTCACCTTCAGTTATTTTAATGGACGAACCTGCATCTGCGCTTGATCCAATTTCAACTTCGAAAATTGAAGAATTGATATTTGAACTTAAAAACCAATATACCGTTGTAATTGTTACTCATAATATGCAACAAGCAGCACGTGTAAGCGACAAAACCGGTTTTTTTATGTTGGGTGAAATGATAGAATATGCAGATACTAAAAAAATATTCCTGAACCCGGACAAAGAACAAACTCAGAACTATATTACTGGAAGATTTGGTTGATAAATCATTAACTGTCAACTATCAACTGTTAATTATCAATTATCAAATATCAATTACAAATATTATGAAACATACTGAATCAGAGTTAATTGCGATAAAAAACTCTATCACGGAAATGTGGAATCTGGTTCAAATCCAGTTCTCAAAATCAAAAGATGCTCTTATAGCCGGAAATCACGATTTAGCTCGTGTAGTTATGAGTTCTGAAAAACGCGTGAATGCTTTTGAATTAAAAATTGACAGCGACTGCGAAAATTATATTGCACTTTTCAGTCCGGTTGCCATCGATTTGCGACTTGTACTTTCCATGCTCAAAATTAACAAAACACTGGAACGTATAGGTGATTTTGCAGATGGTATTGCCCGATTTGTTTTAACTCTGGAAGAAAATGAGCGAAAACAGGAATTATTGAAAACTTTGAAAATAGAGGAAATGATGGTTTGTGTAGAAAACATGCTTGAAAAGTCCCTGGAAGCTATTAATAGTGAAAATACAGCACAAGCAGGTATGGTATTCTCGATGGATAATAAAGTTGATACCATTTATGCAGATGCTATGAATGTTCTAGCAAAACATATCATTGAATTTCCCGAAGATGGACTTTTTGCACTTTATTTAGTCACAGTACTTCGTAAAATAGAACGTTCAGGCGATCATTGTAATAATATAATGGAAGAAATTGTATTCTATTTAGATGCTAAAGTACTGAAACATCAAAAAAAATAATTGAATTATTTATTCCATATAAAAATGCCATTCATTTACATACAATTTGTAAACGAATGGCATTTTTTAAATCAATAGTATATCAAATACTTATGGCAAAATATCGATAGTTACTGTTCTGTTATAGAATCGTTCTTCAGGATATTTATTATCGAATGGAGAACTTTTTTCGTCTTCACCCATGCCTGACACTTCAAATTTCACATCATTTCTACCACTTGCTTTCAATGCTGATTCTATAATACTCCTTACATCATTTGCACGTGCCATAGATAAAGCCTGATTATGGTTTTCTTCACCAATAATATCGGTATGTCCCTGAATAATTACAGTTCCGTTAATAGGAATTTTTGGTGTAACAATTTCCTTTAAATATTTGTGATACATAGCCAAAGATTCTGATTTATTGAATTCGTAAATTATACTAAATCTTGTACCTTCTTCTTCAAGTATTGGTTTCCAAAGTGTAATATGGGCTGTGGTTTCCCTCACCATTACAACATTTTCTTTGGTATTTCCTATCATCTTAACTTTAAAATCACCTTCAGGTCGTGTTCCTAAAATTGTACTTCCTGGGATGCTTACTTTATCTTGCATGTAAGGACCGTAGTATTGTACAATACCCTTGTTGTCAGTTAATTCCAATGTCCAAGAGTTGAATATTTTGGTTGCATCTTCATTTACAAAACTTACATAACTATCAAGTGGAGCAATTTGTGAAGCATTTAATGTTACTGGTTTTAGAGGAGCATCCGGGCCACTTTGGAATTCCATTAATAAAGCTGGTGAATTTGTTTCAATTGAAACTCTTCTATCACCTTCTTCTAATAATGTAAGTTCTTTTGTTCCACCAAGTTGACCTGATGGTATTAATGGGCGATTACGACCAACACATAAAATTCGGTTTGGATCAATTTCAAAATTAGTTACTAAATAATTTTTGATTGATGTAGCCATTTCAAAACCATCAGCAGTACCTTCTTTCGAAGATCCAACCAAATCAATTTTTGAAGTTGGGTTTTTACTCATACGACTGCCAAGTATATTCAATATATTGTAATATACTATCATTTGACGTTTTGATCTTTCAGAGAAATTGTCAGGTGTTACCATTTCAAAATCTTCTTCTTTAAAAGTTTGTGCTTGTTTTTTGTTAAGTAAAATATAACGACTTGGAATTTTTTGTGAATTTAAATCGTAAAAAACATAATTACGTAGCGGAAAAACTTCTCGTACCTGACGCTCCGGTCTTATATTTTTGGGAGAAATCACTTTAAAGTTTACAATTGGAGCAGCTACATATACTTTTTCGGGTTCAACAACTTTAGTTTGAATTTTTCGTCCAGTTCCCAATTTAAGACTTGCTCCTACCCTGATTGTATTAATATTCCAAGTTTCTATGCTACGTGGATTTTGTCCAAAATAAGGATGATAGGCAATAAAAGGACTAAGAATTAATTGAGTTTTCCTATAGCTCGAAGTGAGTGGCATGTCAATTCCTAAACCAATTTGCATTGAAATAAGATTTGGTCGAATGTTGCTAAAATCACCACTTATGGGATCAGAAAGTACCTGTGTTGGTATATCGGGGTTTAATCCTAGTTGATAAGTAAACGATTTAGTTTTATTCAAACCCAAGCGAGGGCCGGCATACAAATATAAACCGGACTTAAAAGGTGCAAATCTTAAGCTGGGCTCTATGGTCCAATAACTTAAATCGGTTAGCAAGTCGGCAGGACAATTACAAGGCGTGACTACTTGATCAAAAACTCCTTTACGGCTGTCGTAACCACCTTGAAGAATAACACCCCAACGTGAATTTGCCGGGCGATATTCGATGAGCGGTGCTACAAACAAACCTAAACCTTGTCCGTTATGAAATGTTGTTGGCACTGATAATGAACTATTTAAATTTTCGGTAGAGCCACGATAGAAATTGATATTACCACCTGCTGCTACTCCAAAGTACCATGAAGGTTTTGTATATTGAATAGAATCCTGTGCCTGAATTGGCGTTTGAATACCCAATAAGATAAAAGCACAGAGAATGAAACTTTTTATGCTCAAAACATAAGGGAATTTTGTTAAACGCGATTCCTTTTTATAATTTATTGTTTTCATCTGTTTATATTTTTTTTTAAGTTGTCATATGGAACTCGTCCCGCAACAAAACGGGACTCGTTTCATACGATCTTTTTAATTAATTATTTAAATTTTTAAAATCTCATAAAGGATTAAATCCAAGTTTATTGAGGTTTTGTAACTATGCTAGCATCTAATGAAACTGCTGCAATTCTTGTCAAAGCTCTACCATTAAGTACGGCACCTGTATTGAGCGTAATAGATTGATCAGCCAAAATATTACCGTAGAATACAGAATTTGTTCCAAGAGTTGCTGAAGTACCAACTACCCAAAAAATGTTTTTCGCTAGTGCACCACCTGCCAAAACTACACTTGTAGCTGGATCTGTGGTAAATGTAGATCCCATTTGGAATATCCATACTGAATTGGCATTGCCTTGTGCATCCAATGTTAAAATTCCATTTGCTCCGGTTCCTGATATACCACTTGTAGTTGAATTGGTATATAATCCGGGGGCTAAAGTAAGTCCACCAAGCTGTCCGGGCATCGATATTGAATTTAAAGATCTGCTTTGTCCATCAATAAATGCCGTTGTTAAACATAGTTTTGCTGCTGCAGCTGTAGGCGTTGTAATTTGTTTTACTCCATTAATTATTCCAGGAGGGAAACCAACCAAGGCTGTTCCGGCACTTAAACCAACATCTCCATTAATAATTGTAGGACCGGTACTTGTAATGGTTGATCCTGCAAGTATTGCAAAAGGTTCTGCGCAACCTAAATCAATTGCTAAAGGTCCTGAAGGAGGTATTACATTAGCTGTAAAGTTTGCAACCAAAATTCGGTTTCCTGTAATATTAAACTGATAGTTAGCATTAGTGGAAACGATATTTAAACCCTCTTTCCAGTTAGTAAATGTAAATCCTGAATTTGCTACTGCGTTTACAGTTACCGAAGCGCCTGAATTATATGTTCCTCCACCAGTTGTTATTCCGCCTAATAAAGGTAACGAAGACACAGCTACCGTATATTGAATTGGAGTAAAATTTGCAACTAAATTTCTATTAGCTGTAATTGTAAACTGATAATTTGCATTTGTAGAAACAATTGTTGAACCTTCTTTCCAGTTTATAAATATAAATCCTGAATTTGCTACTGCGTTTACAGTTACCGAAGCACCTGAGTTAAATGTACCTCCGCCGTTCGTTATTCCTCCTAAAATTGGCATTGATGATACAGCTACCGTATATAGAATTGGGGTATAATTTGCAACCAATGTTCTGTTACCGATAATGGTAAACTGATAATTTGCATTTGTAGATACAATTGTAGAACCTTCAGTCCAGTTTGTGAAAGTAAATCCATTATTTGGCATTGCATTTACAGAAACTGAAGCTCCTAAATTAAATGTACCTCCACCACTGGTTATTCCGCCTATAAATGGCATTGATGAAACTGCTACAGTAAATTGAATTGGAGTATAATTAGCAATTAATGTTCTATTACTTGTTATAGTAAACTGATAATTAGCATTCATTGATACTATTATTCCAGCCTCAGTCCAGTTGGCAAAAGTATATCCGGCATTTGCCACTGCACTTACAGTAACTAAAGCACCTGAATTAAATGTTCCTCCGCCAGAAGTTATGCCTCCGATAAGCGGATTTGACAATACAGTCACAATCAAACCTGCATTTTCAGCATAGTTTGCAACTAAAACTCTGTTTTTAGTAATATTAAACTGATAATTTGCATTTGTAGAAACTACTGTAGTACCTTCAGTCCAGTTTGTGAATGTAAATCCGGTATTTGCAATTGCAGTTACAGTAACTGATGCGCCTGAATTAAATGTTCCACCGCCACTGGTTATTCCACCTAAAAATGGTGAAGATGAAACTGCTACAGTATATTGAATTGCGGCATAATTTGCAACCAAATTTCTGTTAGAAGTAATATTAAACTGATAATTTGCATTTGTGGAAACTACAGTTGATCCTTCTGTCCAGTTTGTGAATGTGAATCCTGTGTTTGGAACTGCTGTAACTGTTACTGAGGTGCCATAATTAAATGATCCGCCTCCACTTGTCACTCCGCCTAAAATTGGAAGTGATGATACCACAACAGTATATGGAACGGTGATAAAATGCGCAACCAAAGTTCTGTTTCCAGTTAATGTAAACTGATAATTTGCATTTGTGGAAACAACAGTTGTACCTTCTGTCCAGTTTGAGAAAGCATATCCGGCATTTGAAACTGCATTTACTGTTACAGAAGAACCATAATTATAAGTACCGCCTCCGCTGGTAGTTCCTCCTGAAACAGGTAGAGCCGAAACCGCTACTGTATAGGGTATAGGACTGAAATTTGCAACCAAAGTTCTGTTTGCAACTAAAGGAGCCAATTGATAATTTGCATTCATATTAACAATAATTCCTCCTTCTGTCCAGTTAGTGAAAGTATATCCTGTATTTGGAACTGCAGTCACTGTTTGTACTGAATTTTCGATAAACGTTCCTCCTCCACTGGTTGTTCCACCCGTTAAAGGATTAGATGAGAGATTTATAGTGAAATTTCCCAAAACAATCATTGAAAAATTTGCAGTTAATGTTCTGTTTCCGGCAGGCATAGTGAAAGTATAACTTGAACTTGTTGAAACTTCAGTTCCATTGTTCGCGTTGTTCATTAAGCTTGCACCATCAGCATTTCTAATAATTGGTGATACTACTGTTCCGTTTTCGGTCCAATTTTTAAAAGTATAACCAATTCCCGGTGTTGCAGTTACTGTAACTGTTGCTCCCACAGCAAAAGGTCCTCCTCCGGCAGTAGTTCCACCTAAAATTGGAGAAGAAATCAAAATTACTTCGGGCATAGTCACAAAACTCCATTTGTAATCACTCTGCATTACATTACCTCTTTTATCTTTAACTGTATTCTTTATTGTTCCTTGGTAAGAAGTAAAGGATAAGAGTGGAGCATTGGGTTTAAATGAAGTAGTTGAGTCAACATAGGAAACCATTCCTTGAATTAAAGTAGTTCCTTGTTGTAGCGTAAAAGAGGATTCATTAAAAGAAGTCGGATCCATCTTTTCATTGAAAGTAGCGGTAATAATCTTGCTATAAGGTACAGAAATTGCACCGTTAACAGGATCAGTAGAAATAACAATTGGGCAAACACCTATTGTTTCTACGAAATCATCTTTCTTGCATCCCGCAAATAAAACAACCAGGAACATGGTAAAGGTTGTTAATGTTGATAGTAGCATTTTCATTTTCATAAAATTGATTTTAAATCGTGAATAAGTTTTCACGCAACAAAGGTCAGTTTATTTAAGACCTTTATAGTTACACTTTTATAAAAAGGAATTGCAAATTTCACATGTGAATCTGTATAAACAGAATACTGAAAATAGATTATAAAAAAATGCATAATTTGTTTTATCATACAAATTATGCATTTTTTACTTTGGAAAATTTTAATCCAATCTCAATATAATTTTTACATTCTTTTCATATACCAATTTAATTCCTTTTCCATTTTTTTATATTTAAAAATAGTAGTGATTATTTTCTGTAATCGCAAAAATGCAGTTTCGCTTTTTACCACATAATCAAATGCACGATGGTGCATACAATCTATTGCAACTTCAATTTTATCTTGTGCAGAAAGCATAACTACAGGAATATCAGGATTATATGCTTTTATTTTATCTAAAGTTAATATTCCATTCATGGCTGTTTTATCTATGCCATCCAGCAAATAATCAAGAATAATTACATCAGGATTATGTGATAAGCTTGCTAAACACAATTCACCGGTAATATAGGTTTCAATCTCAAAATCTGCGTGTTGTAAAAACTCTATTTCCAGTAATTTAAGAAACACAACATCATCGTCGACTAGAAAAAGCTTAATTTTATCGTTTTTCATTCATTCTCATTTTTAATTCTATTTAATTCTATTTCTAATTCCTTGCATGCCTGCTCACATACAGTGCCTATCTCCATTACCATTACATTTAAATCATCAATTTGCCCCTGATTACTGGCAAACTCTTTCACCTTTTTGGCCATGTTTTCATATTCAACATTGATACCCATAATCGAAAAGGATGGAATCATCTTGTGAACTGCGGCATGTAAAGTTATCCAATCTTTTTCAATCAAACTTTTATTCATTGCCGCTATCAAAGGTGGCGTTTGTTCAAGGTAAAGGTTAATCATTTCCATCATTAATGCCGGATTAGATTTGGTTCGCTTATTTAAATACTCGAGATTAATGCGCCTGTTTTTTGATTTTTGTATTATTTTATTTTCAATTGGACTCATTGTATTAAATGCTGTTGGTTTTTTCACTAAGTTAACAATTTTGCTGTATAAGAGTCTTTCATCAACCGGTTTAGCAATATAATCATTCATTCCTACAGCTTTGCATTTTTCCAAATCAACAGTTGTAACATCAGCAGTTAATGCTATAATTGGAATTTTAGAATGTAATTCATTTCGGATGAAGTCCGTTGCTTCAAAACCATTCATTTCGGGCATTTGCAAGTCCATCAATATAATGTCATACGATTTTGATTGTACACGTTCGATAGCAATTTTTCCGTTGGAAGCTATATCCCTATCAAAGCCAAAATCGTCTAATAATGTTTTCATAAGCAGTTGATTCAATGGTATATCTTCAACTACCAATACATTTATATTCTTAATTTCAGAATCGTAATTTTCTATAACAGAATGATTTTCAACTTTTTCGTTTGTTTTCTGAAAACTTAAAGTAAAGCTAAAAGTGGAACCTTCACCAACCTTACTTTTAACTAAAACAACACCTCCTTGAGGTTCAACTAATTGTTTCACAATGGCTAAACCTAAACCAGTTCCACCATATAAGCGTGAAGTACCGCTAGAAGCTTGTTGAAAATTTTCAAATATTTTTAATATTTTATCTTCCGGAATTCCAATTCCTGTATCAGAAACCGAGAATTCAATTTCCACCTTTTCATCATCTTCATTAATTAACTTAACACATACTGTTATTTTTCCATCGGTAGTAAATTTAACAGCATTGCTTAATAAATTAAGTATTATTTGGTGCAATCTAACCGGATCGCCAAGTAAAACTTCGGGAATAGCGGAATCATATTCTTTATACAATTCCAGATTTTTTTCCCAAATTTTTGATTCGAACAAGTGCAACATGGCAGCTATTGATACTGATAATTTAAAAGGAACTTGCTCAAAAATCATTTTGCCGGCATCAACCTTGGCTAAATCTAATATATCGTTTATAAGTACAATAAGTGCGTCACCACTCAATTTTATTGCTGTTAGATATTCTTTTTGTTTGGCGTTCATATCGGTTTTAAGTAGCACTTTTGTAAAACCAATTATGGCATTCATGGGGGTTCTTATTTCGTGACTCATGTTGGATAAGAACCGTTGCTTTGCTTTCACGGCATTTTCGGCAGTACGAGTAGCTTTTTCGGCATTATTCTTTGCTTCTTCAGCTATTTCGGTTGCCATTTCGGCAAAAACTATAGCTTCGCTCAATGCGGTTGAAATGCGTTTTTGTTCGGTTATATCACGTGCCACAACCACTACACCTATTACTTTACCAAAATCGTCTTTGTAAACCGAACCGTTAAACAAAACATCGGTAAGTTTACCATCGCGTATGGTTAATGGATAATCGGCTACAAATCCTTTTGAAAAAACTTCCTGATAAACTTCACGCGCTTTTTGAGGCTCGGTGAAATACTCAAAAAAATCGGTTCCTAAAAGTTGCTCACGCGATACTCCGGTAATATCTACCGAAGCATGATTCATGTCGGTAATTTTTCCTTCTAAACTAATGGTAAATAATGGATCTAAACTAGCTTCAATTAAGCTTCGGGCATATTGTGAATCTACTTTAAAAGACTTGCTAATTTCTTGTAATTCTTTGTTGGCTGTTTCGCGTTTTGCTTTTTCCAGGTTCTGAATAACAAGCTCTTTGTCAGCAATTTTTAAC
This sequence comes from Paludibacter jiangxiensis, assembly GCA_945870155.1. GTDB lineage: Bacteria > Bacteroidota > Bacteroidia > Bacteroidales > Paludibacteraceae > Paludibacter > Paludibacter jiangxiensis_A. Next base: position 27,005 of record CAMBSB010000037.1, read on the forward strand.
TCTGCTGCTCGCTTTTCTTTTTCTTCGTTTTGAAAAATCAGTTCTTTATCAGCAATTTTTAATTCTGCTGCACGCTTTTCTTTTTCTCCGGTTTGAAAAAGCAATTCAATATCGGCAATTTTTAATTCTGCTGCTCGTTTTTCTTTTTCTTCATTTTGAAATATTAACTCTTTATTGGCAATTATCAATTCTGCAGCGCGTTTTTCCTTTTCATCATTTTGATATTTCAGTTCTTCATTGGCAATTATCAATTCTGCGGCACGTTTTTCCTTTTCATCATTTTGATATTTCAGTTCATCATTGGCAATTATCAATTCTGCAGCGCGTTTTTCCTTTTCATCATTTTGATATTTCAGTTCTTCATTGGCAATTATCAATTCTGCAGCTCGTTTTTCCTTTTCATCATTTTGATATTTCAGTTCTTTATTGGCAATAATTAATTCATTTTCTCTTTTTTCTTTTTCCTTGTTTTGGAAAGCTAATTCTTTGTTAGCCTGACGCAACTCAATAGCCCATTTTTGTTCTGTAATATCGCGGGCAACAACAACTGCACCCAAAATTTTCCCATTTCTATCTTTATAAATCGAGCCATTAAAAAGCACATCAGTTAGTTTACCATTTAAATGTTTAAATGTCAAAGGCACATCTTTAACTAGTCCTTTTTCAAAAACTTCCAAGTAAATTAACTTTGCTTTTTGTGGGTCAGTAAAAAAATCAATAAAGTTAGATCCGATTAATTCTTCGCGCGATACACCTGTAACTTCAACTTTAGCTTGATTCATATCCATAATTTTACCATTCAAATCGATGGTGATTAGTGGATCAAGGCTAGCTTCTATTAAACTGCTTGCATATTGTGAATCATGTCTTTCGGTACGTTCCATTTTATTTAATTAAGAATATCGTGGTATGAAATTCGTAAATATTGACCTTCATTAAATTTTCAATCATAATTAAATATCCTCAATTTGAGTTCTTCGTTTCACTTTGAGTTGTTTAAAATGCGAAGGTGTAAGTCCTGTTACTTTTTTAAATTGGTTAGATAAATGCGCCACACTGCTGTAATTCATTTTCCAGGCAATTTCGGTAATATTGAGCTCATCGTAAATAATAAGCTCTTTGATTCGTTCAATTTTATGTAAAATAATATAGTTTTCAATTGTAGTTCCCTGAACTTCAGAAAACAAATTGGCCAAATAAGTATAATCGTGTTTTAGTTTTTCGCTTAAATACACCGAAAAATTAATCTTAATTTGTTCATCGGTATAATGTACCATTTCAATCACTGCTGTTTTAATGCGTTCAATCAAAACAGCACGCTTATCGTCCATCAATTCAAGTCCTGAACTTAATAAGCCGGCTTTTAATTCATTACGTTGTTCGTCAGTAATGTCTTCCATAATTTCTACTTCGCCCAATTCAACAACAATAAAATGAAGATCCAATTTTCTCAGTTCTTCTTTTACTGCCATTTTGCAACGGGCACTCACCATATATTTTATAAATAATTTCAAAATAGTTTGAGTATTTAATTATTGTTGTAAAGATAGTATTCTTTAATTGTAAAACACTATAAATTATTGAAAATAAGATATTTATTTTACTAATCTTTTGTTAGGTCTCCCAGCACACTGTACGAGTGCAAATTGGATAATAATTAATTTTGATATTAAAAATTATAGATATTAATTATACTTTCCTAATGCTTTGGTTTATTTGTCAAAATAATACTACTCAAAAAAAGAAAACATATACTTTTTTCGGGCATCCCTTAAAATCCAGAAAATTATAACACTTATTATTGCCGCAAAAAAACACCATACCGATGTAAGATATTGAGTAAAAAATATAATCGTGATTATACATGATAAAAACATCAAAGTCCCAAGCAGTTTAGTTCGCTTTATACTCGATATGAAAAGCGGTGTGATAGAAGTGATTAAATAGATTGAAAATGCTATCAAGCGCAATGTTTTTGGAAAATTGTCGACATATTCAATGTGATAACCTAAAATAATAGGTGTAACATTAAATGAAATCAGGCACAAAATATAGTATAGCGACAACATGATTCCTAATCCTAAAAGCAAAAACAACCATCTCTTTTTCATTGGGTTATCTTCCATCAAGTAAATAGCTAAGGGAATCATCATGGGCCAAAACACTTCTGCCATAACCAAATAAATATACATGGCCGCGTTTTGAAAAGCAGCAAAGTTTGGATTCTCTATAGAAAGCCAAACAAAACCTTCTACTATTTGCTGAAATGCAAAAAACAAAGGAATACTTGCAAAAACAATTTGTGATGGTTTGTGAATTTTAGTGATTGTTGCAACACCAATTACGGCTATTGCAATACCTCCTGTGAAACTGGCTACTGTTGAGAAACACATAATTTTTAGTTTATTAAAAGATTAATTTCACTCATGATAAAAAATTGGGAGTTAACTGTTATTTTTTTAATTAATTTCGTGCAATAACAACTGATTATGAAGCAATTGAATTCTTTGTTGCAATAATTCTATTTGATTTAATAAATGTGTAACAGTTTCGATGCCTTCTATATTTATATCCAGGTCATAATAAAAATGTACATATTGTTCCAATTTCAATACCTGATCAGCATGTATAAAATTTAAATTATCTATACATTCAATGCTAATCAAACCATTGTTCTGCAATGAATTAATAAATGAAATCTCAATCTCGTGGTGAGTACAAAAATCGCTGACTGGAACTAAGTGTTTGGTTTTCATTTGATTAATTGATGTTTATGAATTGATTTTTAATTCCTCAAATAATTTTCTTTGGTGCTCAGTAATGTTGGTGGGGATTTTGATAATATAAGTAATATGCAAATCACCAAAAAGTTGCTCATTTTTGTATAGTGGAAAACCTTTGCCCTTTAAATTAATTGTTGTTCCATTTTGAGTTTCAGGTTTAACCTTCAATTTCACTTTACCATCCAAAGTGTCAATTATAATTTCACCACCTAATATGGCTGTATAAATATCTAAATCAATGTTGGCATACAAATTATCAGCAAAACGTTTGAATTTGGAATGATTTGAAACAGTGAAAGTTATATACAAATCACCATTCGGTCCGCCATTGTTTCCCGTTCCGCCATGTCCGGTAATTTTTATAATTTGACCATTTTCAATACCAGCCGGAACTGTAATACGGATATTTTTACCGTTTACACTGAGTGTTTGTTTATGCGTTTTATAGGCTTCAATCAAGTCCAGATGAATTTCGGCAGAAAAATCTTCACCCCTGAATTTTGCTTGTCGTCCCCTACTCGCCCCGGCATTACCACCAAACATCGATTCAAAAAAAGCCGAGAAATCACTTGCTGAATTACCATTGGCAAATCCACCTCCAAAAGCTGAACCAGCAGAATTGGAGCTTTGTTGCTTTTGATTTTCAAATTCGTGGGCATGTTCCCAATCTTTACCATATTGGTCATATTTTTTGCGTTTTGTGTCATCGCTCAATACCGTATTGGCTTCATTTATTTTCTGAAAATTCAATTTTGCTTCTGGATTATTAGGATTTAAATCAGGATGAAATTTACGTGCCAACTTCCGGTAGGCATTTTTGATGTCTTTCTGAGTTGCCGTTTTGTCGAGACCTAAAACTTGATAATAATCAACAAAATTCATAATTTTCGGATTTTTATAACAGCATTCAATTAAAAGTAAAAATGCATCTATCTGTCATATTGACAAATAGATGCAGCATTCTAAACATGTTAATTAACTAAATGGTAAACTTTTTTATCACTTCCATCCATATAATAATACCAGAACTGATTTTCTTCAAGTTTTAAAATTACCAAAGTTCTATCTGATTGATTATTAACTCCTGTGAGTAAAATTTCAGAATAATTCTTTTGAAATTTCCAAGTTCCTGTGCCACCCAAAATTCCCCATTGGTATGAATAATTACCATCTTTGGTAAATGTTTCGGTGTACGATGTAACCAACGAAGTGTAATCAACATCATTCACTTTGTAATTATCAATTTTCCAAACATTGGCTACACGTTCAGCCTTTGACACTATGGTAAATTCTTCATTTTCAGGATATATACTACAACTTTGAAAACCACCCATTGTAAAAGCAAATAAGAAAAACAATACAGTTAAAGATTTAAACTTTTTCATTTTTTTGTTTATAGTTTTTAGTTATGATATAAGTATCACGTTGCAAAGTTGGGAAAAAACCAAGGCCTAGCAGTTACAAAATTTCATTTAATACTTGTATAATTCACAGCCTGAATAATTGAAAGTAGAATTGATTTAGGCTTATATATATTGAATAATGTCTGGAATTTATCTAATTAATTGTAATATAATGGAATTTGCTTTCAAAGTGAGTAAATTAAAAAAAATAAATAGAAAATTATTCTTTAAATATATTATATTTGAAATTATTTGACTATTTTTGTCAAATCAAATTTTGTCTTATGAAAACCTTTGCGGATTTAATTAGAATTGCAAGAGAAGAAAAAGGTCTTTTTCTTCGTCAAGTTGCTGCTTCAATGGATATTGATCAAGCAATAATCAGTAAATTTGAACGAGGAGAAAGAAAGCCTACAAAAGAACAGGTAGAAAAATTTGCTGAGTTTTATACTTTAGATAAAAATCAACTAGTTACATCATGGCTGAGCGACAAATTAGCTTCTTATGTTATTGATGAAGAAAACGGTGAAGAAGCACTAAGAGTTGCAGAAGAAAAAGTTAAATACCTTAAAACGATTCAAAATGGAAAATAAAATAAAAGTAGTAGAATTATTTGCCGGTGTAGGTGGTTTTAGACTTGGACTCGAGGGATGGAATAAAAAATCAGCTTCGTCTGGTTATAATCAAAACATAGAATCGCCATATGAGGTGGTTTGGAGTAACCAATATGAACCCTCTACAAAAACACAACATGCTTCATTAGTATATGAGAAACGTTGGAATAAGCAATCACATTGTAATCAAGACATTGCTACTGTAGATGTTTCTCAAATTCCTGACCACGACTTATTAGTTGGCGGATTTCCATGTCAAGACTATTCAGTAGCAACTACCTTAAAAAACTCGAAAGGACTTATTGGGAAAAAAGGAGTTTTATGGTGGTCAATCCATAAAATATTGACTGAAAAAGAAGTTAAACCAAAATATCTTTTTCTAGAAAATGTTGATCGTTTATTAATTTCTCCTTCAGGTCAACGTGGAAGAGATTTTGCAATTATTCTAAAAAGTCTTAACGAATTAGGATATGCTGTAGAATGGCGAGTTATAAATGCTGCGGAATATGGTATGCCTCAACGAAGAAGAAGAATTTATATTCTGGCTTATCATTGTCGGACAGACATTTACGACAAAATAATGGAAACAACACCTTTTGAATGGATTAATGATGAAGGAACACTTGCAACGGCTTTTCCTGTGACTTCAGAAGAAATTTTATTTCCAACCGAATTTATACTTAATGGCGATATAGTCGATATTTCTGAAAATTTCAATAAAAATGGAACTCAAGGTGTGTTTGAGAACACTGGAATAATGATAAATGGAGTCGTAACAACGATTAAAACTAAGGCAAAACATGAAGGTAACTTTATTATTATGAATGATATAATTCAAAATGGTGAAGTTACAGATGATTTTTACATCAATGAAAAAGATTTAGATAAATGGCTCTATTTGAAAGGTGCAAAAAAAGAATTACGAAAGAACGCACAAGGCTTTGAATATAATTATACCGAAGGGGGGATGATTTTTCCTGATCCTCTTGACAAACCTTCACGAACAATTATTACAGGTGAAGGTGGTGCATCTCCATCAAGATTTAAACATGTTATTAAAACACCTAAAGGGTATAGAAGACTTTCACCTGTTGAACTTGAACGTTTAAATATGTTTCCAGACGACCATACAAAATACAAGGGTATCTCAGACACAAAACGAGCATTTTTTATGGGAAATGCTTTAGTTGTGGGAGTTATTGAAAAAGTTGGAATTGCACTAACAAAAAAAATGGAAGACAAAAGTAAAAAATTAATGTAAAATTATTTGTCCAATTTTTTTTCTTGGAGCATATTGATATTCATTTATGTGAAAAGTTGATGGTGCTTTTAACCCTATGATTAAGAGTGGTACTGTTAATATATTGTTTAATGGTGGTAAGTAATCTAAATATTTCTCATAAGTACCTATTGCACCGTCAAATCCACCTTTCTGTTTTAAATCTTCTGTAGCAGTAATTAAAACTCCTATTTGTGTTTGAATAGCTTTTTTGACATGATTTAATTCACTAGCTAATACGGGTTTAATCAAGTTCCAGGCAATTACACTCGAATGGTTAAACCCAACTTCAATAGAAATATCATTTTTTGCAAAATCTAATCTCCATGTATCACCTTGATAATTTTCATCTTGAAATATATTAGATTCAGCAGTCCACCCATACGAAACTAATCCAATCTTTATAAGTTCATTTATAGCCCTAGATAAACTTTTAGGTGTATTTTCAATATTATCAACACCGTAACTACAATGTTTATTTATTATATTTTCTTCGGTTATTGAAGTTATAACATTAAGTATTTCAGTAAATTCATCAATAAATTCATTTTCGTTTAGAATTACTCCCGAATGTCTAAAAGATTTATAAATAAAGTCCATATTTTAAGATATAAAATTGTTTATTTTGCAAAGATAAATAAAAAATTCACACTTATCACAATGTACTTAAGAATATTCAAAATTAAATTTAGATTGTTATTTTAGCTAATATAAACCAAGAAACTTCCTAATCGTTAGTATAAATTCCTAGTGATTAAGAAATCGCTTGATTTCTAGTCTTTTAATTCTACCATTTAAATAAATAAAACTAACTTTATTGTTCTCTATTTACTCTTTTTTGTTGGCACTATAAACAATGGAATGGACGTTTTTCTGAGGACTTCTTCGGTTACGCTTCCCATAACAATATTTTCTAACCATTTTTGACTGTGTGAACCCATAACGATACAATCGGCTTTGATTTCTTTGGCAGTGACTAAAATTGTATCTGCAAAATCACCTTCTTTCTGTATGATTTGTATTGATTCATCTCCTAAATGGCGTTTTGCTTTTTTCAGAAAATTACGTGATCCCGTTTTAATTATTTCCATTGTATCGTTAGCATCCAGGGTGTCGATTTGCCAG
>CAMBSB010000038.1 GCA_945870155.1 Paludibacter jiangxiensis
TTTAACGTGGTGCATAGTGCAGTTGTTTTGTTTAACTGCATAAAGATAAGCATTTTAAGTCAAATACACAAGCAATATGCTGATATTTTTCCGAAAACTTTATAATATTAATTTATACGAATATATGGATGTTTTTGCGCAGTCTGACGCGTTGCAACGGACAGAAAGTGGCGTATTGAAACCAACGCAGAAAACGTTCGTGATAAGTAGTGTCGGTGTACTGATTTGCCGGACGGAAAAAACCACCACAATCGGTTGTCCAGTAAGGTAATCCTGTAATAACATAGTTCAGACCAGCTGGAATTTGACGACGAAGCGTTTCCCAATCATGCCCGATATCACCACTCCAGGTAGCTGAAGCATAGCGTTGTAGGCCTGAAAATGCACTACGGGTAAGTATGCACACGCGTTTTTCGGGCACATCATTGCGCGAACCTTCGTAAACCGTTTTAGTCACAAACAGCGGATAGATATTGCGTAATTTTTCACCGGGGGTGCTGCCATTAATAACCTTACGACCTACCAAATCATCGTTTTCAGGCTCAGTAGCATCCTGCCACCAAGCATCAATTTTATAGGGCTTCAACAGGCGCGAACTGAAGTTTTTCCAATAGCAAGCTGCTGCATCCGGATTCATAAAATCAATCCATTGCGTGTTGGGAATATAAAAGTTTTTAGCCGTCATTTCCTTACCCACTTCGCATTTCGGATCCACTTTCGACCACACAGAAACCATCAACTTCGTGTTCAGCGTGTGGAGACTGTCCACCATTTTTGCGGGGTCGGGATAATCTTTTTCGTCGAACTGCATGGCGTTCCAACCATATTTTCCCCAATACTGCCAATCCTGGACAATTAAATCCATGGGTAGTTTACGGTTGCGGAATTCATTGGTGTTTTGCAAAATCTCATCTTGCGTCCGAAAACGCTCACGACAATGAATATATCCCAACGACCAGATGGGCATTAGCGGTGCAGCTCCTGACAATTGACGATACGATGCAATGGCTTCGTCGGCCTTTCCGGCAAAAACCACGTAGTCGATACCTTCTGAAACTGGCGATTGAAAAACAGTTTCGTTGCTTGTAAGGCGTATGAAAAAGGTAGGTTTATCATTTTTATCACCGTTAATCAGCACGGTATGTTCTCCGGCTTCCAAATCGACAAAGGTACTTGCCGTAGGAGGTAACCAATAATTAGCAAAGCTTATAATCTCTTTATTATCAATAATCACACTGTGTTTTCGCGCCATTTTCTGTCCAACATCCAATAAAACTGCATAACGACCAGCCTTTTCCACCTTAAACGTTCCGCCAAAACCAGCTTGCTGGCGAACTTCTTTTTTAGTTCCCTCGGTAGTGGTAATTTCTACTGTAATACTTTCGCCGCTAGATGAAACTGGCGATAATTCCACTTTGGTGTTGGCCGGATTAAAATCGGTAAGTCCGTAATTATGCCAAAGCAAACCGTAACCCTTGCTGGAATAAATAAATGGGATGGATATCTGTGTATTCACCTGCGTCAATCGGCGTGTGAGGCCTTTAATATTCATGTATCCGTCCTGAAACTGCCCAGTGCCGAAAATAAATTCATCGGTAGGCGATGCAAAATGCTGTCGAGCAATCACAGTAGGTTCACCTTGCACTGTTGATGGAACAAGCGAGCGACCACCAGCTTCTTCGGCGAGCAGCAATTTGCCCTGTGCATCCAAAAACTTCAGTGCGCCAGTAGTACGGTTAACAACTACAGACATTTTTGCGGTAGCGAGTGTCAATTCCGAATCGGACTCATTAACGGTAAAGGCAGGAGTTGCCACCTTTTCGGTAAAAACCAAACTTGCATTTTCGTCAATAACGGATAACGAAAATTGCACCCGAATGACATTTTTACCCATCGGTTTCAGCACCAGTAAACCTTTCGCTAAATAAATTTCTAAACGGTCGGTTTTCTTTTCAAAACTAATCACTTGCGCCTTTGAAAAGTTGGAAAGAAAAAGTGAAATTATCAGTAATAACTGGACTTTATATGTTTTCATAAAAATTGATTTATCGCACATCTGGTATTTATATCACCACCGAATATGTCATACCCCAATCGCTTTGCACTTCGTATTGGTGCACAGTACACATTCTGAAATAGTACTTTACGCCCGCTTTTAAATTTGGCACAAAACAAGCTCCTTTGGTAGGCGTTTGAATAATGTGTGTGTTGCTCGTAAAATCTTGACTAGTAGAATACTGAACTTTGTAAAGATACTCGTTAGGATCGCTGGCATAACCAATGCTAAGCCCACCCATAAACGATTTAAAGCCCTTAACAACAGGAGGTAACACCCAGTTTTTAACTATCTTTTGAACTGCAATATCCGAGGCTGTTTCGCCAAATGCATTAACAGCTACCAATTTCACCGAATAGGTTTTGCCTATGCTCGATTCTTTTGATAACTTATCTGTTTCAATCCAGTTGTCGATAGTTTCGGGGGTTGATATATTCAACTCGGTTTCGCCATACTGCAATTTATACGAACTTGCCAAAGCAACAGGTTCAAATTGCACACGAATTTTTTCGCCATTGTTTTCGATAAACTTAATGATGGGTTTTTCGGGTGCCCGGTAGTTAATTACAGTGTCCATTTGAGCGTATCCGGTAGGTGTAAAAATCGAAATACGGCGCGCCTGAACTGCACTGTTTTTGGATACAATTTGCTGTACAAAAGTGGAATCGCCGGGTTTTACGTCGGGCAAAGTTAAATCAGCACATTTCACCCATTGGTTGTTGGCTGTTAGTTCTTCGCACACCAATCGGTATGAGCGCAGCGTAAATGCAGGCAAGTCAAGTTTGGCGCGCGGTTGCAATTTCACTTCCAATTTATTGGTTTTGTCAGTTACCACCATTGTTTTGAAAGGCGCATGCTCTTTGCGAATAGCATAAAAGGCGCGTTTTATATTGCCATAACCATCGACCAATCCCCAATCGCGGTTTTGCGAAACTTTGGTATCCCATGTTGGATTGTTGGAACGGTGAAAGCTTCGATAATCGTTGTAAGTCCAGAGCGAAGCACCAAACACATAATCGCGGTTGCGTATTTGTTTTAATATTTTCCCAAAATCAAGATTAGCCGTATTAATATCCTCGCCAATAAGATTTTGACCATATTCAGTCATAAAAACGGCTTTGGTTGGTTGAAAGGTACGTACGCGATCGAGCTCCCAGCCCCATCCACCATAAGTATTTATTGGCACAAAATCGCTAAACTTCGAAGGGTCGTCGGACTGATGTGCTGCTGAGTGCGACACCATGACCACGAGGCGCGATTTATCCAAACTATCTTTTACAAATTGAATAGATTTTTCGACATATTTCATTACTTCTGGGTTATGTTTTACGTAGCCAATTTCGTTGCCTACACACCAACCTACAATGGAAGGATGATTAAAGCTACTGTTAACCATTTTTTTAAGCCAAATAAATGGGATTGGATTATTGGGTTCGGCAAGCGTTGTAACGCCCCAAAGTGGTACTTCGGCAATAATCATCATGCCTTTTTCGTCGAGATATTCGTAAATTTCTTTGGTGAGTGGCACATGCGACAAACGACTTAGGTTAACACCAAGTTTTTTCATATTGTCAATTTCGCGCTTAAACATATCTGCTGGAAGTGTATTTCCGGTCAAACGATTGTCGGCCACCCAGTTGAGTCCCATAGCACGAATTTCTTCGCCGTTGAGCAAAAATTTCTTATCGCGAATTTCAACTTTGCGAATACCAAAACGCTCGCTTATTTCGTGCATCGGGTTATTTTCGGCCACCAGCTTAATTTTGATACTATACAAATGCGGCAAATCGAAATGCCACAGTTTCACTTCTTTTTTGGCCAATGCAATACTAAAATTAACTTGTTGCGCGCTACTCCCTGTAAATTGAAAATTTTGTTTTGCTTTGCGAATTGTTTTTCCACCAAACAAGAGTTCGTATTCCAACACACCATTTTTAGCCGAAGCTGATGGATTTTGAATGTTAGCAAGTACCGCAATATCGGCCGTTCCTTTTTTCAAATCGGGGGTAGCAAGAATATGAGCTGTTTCGATGTAAATTGGATTATTTTCAATCAGTTGCACCGGTCTGCGAATACCTCCCCAGCTCCAATAAGCACCGCTGCGGAAGGTATTGTCGGCACATACAGCCAACACATTTTTTTGCCCCGCTTTCAGTTTAGTCCCAATATTGATATAATTAGGGAAATAACCACCAGTAATGTCGCTCACAAGTTCACCATTGAGCCACACTTTGTAATCGAGACCTACCGCTTCAAACAGCAATCGAACCACCTTCGAGTTAGCATCTTGCGGCGTTACAAACGAAGTGCGATACCATCCTTTGCCCGTATATTGTGCATACTCGTTGCGAATATCCCAATTGCCTGGAACTTGCATTTTATCCCAGCCAGCATCGTTTGTATTGGTCGCAAACCACTGTTCATCAACACCTACCGAATAGTAATCGGCTTTAAAATTCCAAACTCCATTGAGCGAAATAGTTTGCTCTAAACTATTTGCCTTTACGGTATAACTCACCAGCAGAAATAGAAAAAAAATCTGCAAAAAATTGTTTTTAATCATTTTATAAATTATTTACGTGTTATTTTTTTTATAAATTGAATTATCTATTACAAATAAGCAAAAGATATGGCATTAATTGCAATGTCGAAATTTGGATTAATAACAATATCCATTCGTCTATTTTCGGGTGTAACTTTAAGCCGCACTATCTTGGCATTCTTCACGCTTGCTTCAATTATTGTTTGCTCCGGTGCATGAAGTTTAAAATCGACATCCCACTTTGTAGGCCATGCCGGCAATAGGTATATTTTACCATCGCCATAAGGATTGGCAGCCATAAGCATCTCCTGCAAACCCACCATACCCGACCCACCCCAGTTATGGTCGGGCACCCAATCGTGACCAGGGCCAAAAAATGCAGGAAAACGCGCTTGTGGATTGAAATTACCGAGTTTAGCAACAATACGTTTTGCGGCTTCTTCGGTATTACCCATTGCAGCCATATTCACCACTACAGGCATCCAAGAGTAGTCGCGGTTCACTTTTTCGAAACGCCGTGTAGGCAAAAGCTCCCAAGTATTTGTCAATAATTGTTCGGTGCCCGGGTGCGATACGCCTTTCAGGCGATAAGGCCATGCTACATAAAACTCGGGCAATTCCCATAGGTTATATTCATTTTTCCAACTTAGTGCTGGTTTTAAAATGGTTTTACCCTCTTTTTGTTCCATTGGCAAATCGGGCAAAATACGAATAAGATGTGCAAAATATTTTTTCTCTTCGGTCGAAACAAGTGTTTCGGGCAGTTGGGTTAATGCATCCGTTATTCGCATTAATCCAGCCACCACTTCGGTAGGATTTTTTGCATCGATGAGCAGCTCGATGGCATTGGCCGGATATATGCTTAATCGTCCATCCATATCCAATTCCTGTCCCGTGAGTCGCATTGTTTCGTTGCGATAATATGTATCAAAAAATCGCACAGTACCTTTAATCCATTCCATATCAGAACTTATATCTTTGCCCAATGTTGTGTGGCCATTCAAAGTCATCCATGCATTTTCGAGCATCATTGCAAACGCGAATTTGAGATGTGGTGCGCTACATTGTCCAGTAGCAGTGGGCCAAAGCGAAAGCCTCCACACATTGATAGGCTCGGGAAAAACAACCCCCTTTGCGCTTAGTACACGAGCACGAGCAGCCCCCGATGCCGCATGGTTGCGATAAAATGCATTGGAAGCTTCGAGCAAATCGGTGTCGCCAGCAGCAATGGTTGGCCAACCTAGCCAACGCTGGTTTTGTGCCATGAAATTACAAAATAGCCAATGGCGTAGATCGGGCGTTGATGGCTGAGCCGATTTACGTGACAACTCATCGTTGTTGTTACCCTTAATTTTGTCAAAATTATCAACTGTAAAAATGCCTCCATTGAATAGCAATGGTAATTTCCCATTTTGATTGGTAGCTAACATATAGCGAAATAGTTGATAGTTGCGCCCCACTACCCAAGCCGAATCACTCTCATTTTTATGTTTATTAATAAAAATATACGATCGATTCCAATAGTCATCCCAGCGCAATTGTTCGTTTTTTGCTGCCGCCTTTAAAATTTTGTTATTTAAAAAAGCTTTAGCTTCGGTTTGCCATTGCTCGGGATTTAAGTTTTGACCAGCACGCAACGCTGCAACAATAGTATGCGCTTTGCTTTCGGCAGTTTGCACACTCCATGCCGAGCCTGACCATCGTTGCCAATCGACTTTTGTTTTCGACATTGGCGTGAGTGGCATATTGCATACAATAGCGCCGCCAAATACATTGTTTTCGGTAGGATTGTAAATACTACCAACAGCAAAGTGTTGTACTTTTAACTCACTTGGCAACAACGATTCGTATTTATTATTATGATGTGCCCACACAATGCCATTACTCGTCATCGATACATCGTCGGGGTTGAGCCAATACTTATGATTAAATAAATCGAGGTGCAAACCATCACGACGCACATCGCGCCATGAGCCAAAACTTATTTCGAATGAAGTTTTGCTACTAGATTTTGATTCAATAATTAGATTTTCTCCTGCAAACCACAATTTTAGTTGAAGCGAAACGCCATTTTTTGATACAGCATTAATTTTAATTGAACCCGACTGGATATCAAGATTTTGTGAAAAAGAAACCAAATTATTTAATGTATAATTGACAGGGGTAATGCGCAAAGCACCTAATTTGAGCAGTTTCGCTCCCTCGTCATAAGCCATATTATGCGCTAAATAGAGCCACAAAGCACCATCCTGCACCCATACATTGGCACCTGCACCATAGCGCCCCGACAAGGGCATCGACTCCCATGCATCGGGCGAGGGCGTTGTCCAGTTAACATTATAACTTTCGAGCGAATTTATTTTTTTAGAAAAAACCATTTCGGCATTACTAAAAATTAGTGCACAAAGAAAAAAAAGCAATTTATTATTCATAAAATTAAAAAATATTGAATCACGAAAAATAAAATAAATACACTATTATTTTAAACAATTAATGACGCACACAAAAATCACGAAGCTATATCTGCTCATGATTTTTTAAATTCACTATCAAACAAAACGCTCTGAACGAAACAACTAATGCTACGTGCAATATTTTAAGTATTAAATCTTTATTGCTAAAACCTTAGATAAACCTCCTAAATTGCTCAAATTCTACGATTGGGCTTTGGCCTGCAATAGAGAATCGAGCATTGATTGTGTAAAGTTTTTTCTTACACATTCCTTTGTCGGAGGCAAATTCTGTTTTTTGCATAATCACACATACCGTTCTGGCTGATAATCAACAACATTAAAAGGAATCTACACATTATATTTATTAAAACACTTCCATTTGACAACAGAATATAGAATATGATATTTTCAAACTTTCACTTTATTCCTTTATTGAATTTGCACATCAATAAACACAAAGGCTCTCACAAAGTCGTTTTCATAATGATCAACGCGACTAACCGAACGAGAAATGCAATATTATTAAAATGCTAAATAATTAAAACATTATACCCCATACCCCAATAGGGACAGGAGAATGAATATATCACTATTATTTAAAATCTTAGGTAATCGAAACAAAAGTCAATGAGCAAATTTATCGAATAATCAACTTCACCACATCCACATTATTGGTTCGTTGATTTTCAGGTATATTCAATTTCAATGTTCCGCTTTCGTAGGTAAAAGCAACGGTTTTTTTTGATTTTAGCAAGAAAGCTTTAACAGGTTTTGGGGCATTTCTCCATACAACTTCGGCTTTTTCTCCTGGCAAAAAATGCACATAAGCAACACCTGTATTGGTAGTTACCGGTGTGTTTACATCTGCAGGCCAAGGCCCTGCATTGGCACTAATCACGGCTTCTCTGCTGTGTTTCATCCATTTTTCCATCTCTTTCCATGCTGTTAATGCCTGCTGCGGTACTTCGCCCGAGGCTTTAGGTCCTACATTGGCCAATAAATTGCCACCCCATGCCCGTAGCTTCACAAGCGAAGTAATAACTTCGGCAGCCGTATCCCATCCAGCATCTTCGGTATATGCCCACTTACGGCTTGGCCAGCAGGTTTCGCAAGTTTCGAACCAACCTGTGAAACGCTTTTGCGGTAAAGCACCTTCGGTGTCGCCATAATCGCCACCCTCAGCGCCATTACGACGGTTTATAACAATGCCGGGTTGAAGTGAACGTACCAATTTATTGGGTATTTCGCCCTTGCCACCATCAAACCACATCAAATCAATTTTACCATAGTTACTGAGTAGTTCGGTCACTTGGTTTTTCAGGTGCTCGTGGCGTTCACGTTCATATTCGGGTGTTTTTTCGGGCAAAACCGTAGGTTTATGGTCCATATCAAACGTACCATTTCGGTAGGCAAAATTTTTATACTTGCGCTCGTAATACCAATCGGGAGGCGAAAAATAAAGTCCAATGCGTAATCCGTTTTTGCGACAAGCCGCCACAAATTCTTTCACAAAATCGCGCCCTCCAAAGTGTGTTTTGGTGCCTATTTCGCCATATTGCGAGGGCCAAAGTGTGAATCCATCATGATGGCGCGTAACAAAAACAGCATAAGTAAAACCTGCTGCTTTGGCAGCTTTTAGCATTTTATCGAAATCAATTTTATCGGCTACCCAATTATCGAGTTGTTTGTAATAATTGTTTGGCGTAATGGTGGCATCTTTCCACGGTTTATTGGCAAGCATGTTCCACGATAGGTCGCCGGTAGCATTTACAGCAGTCATGCCCCAATGTATAAAAAGCCCCAAACCCGCTTTGGGAAACCACTGAGCATCGGGATGCATGTTAGCGCCGCCCGCGTTTCTGGCTATTTGTTGCAGTTGCTGTGCCTGAAAAATAGCTGCAGAGTCGGGCATATTGCTTGTTTGCTGTGCTATAGCCTGAGTTAAACTTATGTTTAAGGCAATAACTAACATGAATAGTCGATTTTTCATTTTAATGATAATTCTCGTTTTTGAAATGTATTTTATAAACTATTGTATCCTGTAATTCCCCTTAATCATTTATTGAATCATAATTTTGTCCGAGAAGCTACCATTTGCATCCCTTAAACAGAAAACGAATAAGCCTTTGCGATTAAATAAAAAGGAGTTTTCACCCACAACTACATTACGCGACAAAAGTTTAGCTCCATCAATACTAAACACATCCAAGTGCTGAACCGAATCGCTTGAAATCAATAATTTGCTATCAACAACCCGCACTGCACTTACTTTCTCCAAAGTGTTTTTTGACGATGTAAAGTTTAATCGTTCCAGACGAATAACCGTATTTATAGCATCCCAATTTTTGCTATCAGGTAATGTAATATCGTAGCCAGTAGCTGTTTTTGCGCAACCAATTGTTTGTTTCGAATTAAGTAAAATTGCAGTATTTGCAAAACTACTATTATCGGCAGGAGCAGCAATAGAAAGCAATTTGCCAGCGGGCGGTTTCACTACATGCAGATACACATATTTGTTGTCGGCCGACTCGGTAGAAACGCCCCATTGGTATTGGTCTAACCACGAGCAAGCACTCGAGTTTGAAGGGTACGCTTTGCCGGCATTGGTATTTTTTATCGATTCCGCTATGGGTTTTATATAATCGTTCACGGCTTTTAGCGTGGCATAAATATTGCCTTCAGCGCCTGTACCATCCCAAATATTCCCATTGGCATAGTCGGACGCTTTTCCGGCATAGACACCCGTAGAGTAAAGCATTCCACCCGATTTATTGAGCGAAGCCATTAGTATGTTGTACAAATAGAGGTCTTTGGCGGTGTATGGCGTTGTGTTAGCACCTGCTTTTGCCCACCATCCGTTACCCACCACAAAAGCCACTTGGGGCAAAAATGTCGGCCATGTTTTGGCATCAGTTTGCACAACATTTGGATTGGCAGTTAAAAAACTCAAGGTGCCCGTTCTAATACTGTTAACTTCCCAAGCATTGTGGTCGGCCATGCCAGTAATTCCGGGCGTTGAAACCGAAGCACTCCTATTTCCACCTACATTTTCAACAATCATAGCATTAGGGTTGTAGGACCGCAATGTTTTTCGCAACCGCGCAACATCAATACGGTTAGCGCCGCCATCAATCCAAAACCCTTTTACGCCGGTTCCATAACGCTCACAAACTTCGTTGAGCAATTCGTTAATATATTGATTCCAATAAGCATAATTATTTGCAGCATCGGTATATCCGGTAAGTGCCTGATCCTGTAAGATATTGTCATTCAAACCACGATCGGTAAAGTCATGTCCATCGGTAGGATGAATATAAAGATGCAAATCAATGTTTTTTGCGTTTAATGCAGTTATCAAATCGGCAATCACATCGCGGTCGGAATAGGATTGCATTTGTGGGATGGTGCGTCGGTCGTCGCGCCATTTTTTACTTACTTTGCTGGGGAACAATGGCAACATGCGTGCGTGCCAAGCGGTAAATACCACATATTCAACACCAAAATCGGCAGCATCCTGCGCAAACTGTATAGCATCAAAATCGTTGGCCAACACATTTATATCGTAGATAACAGCAGTTTTACCAGCCGTTAAAAAAGGAACGTAATGCACAAAAAAGCCTACTTTTTTGCGACTGAAATTGGCCTGAGCATCTGCCAAATTGGCTTGTGGTGCAACAAAAGTAGGCGTAACTTTTAGCTGTAAAGTTTTGGTGGCAATATCAGCAGCATTGGTTTTGTTTTGAACCTGAACCGTAACATCAACAAAAGTAGTAGTTGCAGGGCGCGAAATGACAGTGCCGTCGGTTTTTATTATTCCTGAAGGCGAAGTGGAGATAATTGTTGCTGAGTATTTAGCATCAATGGTAGGAACAACAGAGAAACTGCTGGCCGCATCACGGATGGGCTCAAACAAAACCATTTTGTTAACCACCGTTTGTGCCGAAAGTGAAGATTCTACTAATGGTGCTTGATAAATTCGAATATCATCCATAAAAAATGGCCCAGCAATGTATAAACGTTGCAATGCAAATGCCGAAGCACTTGTTTGATATGCAATTGGCGTTGCTGTAATAAGCGTCGTTGGTTCGGTTGCACCATAATACATATCCCATTTTCCGGCATTAATACCTGTAATGTAGTAAACTACTTTTATGTAGTACCATGTAGCAGGCGCAAGGCCGCTAACCAAAACCTGCGTGCTATTGGTATGCGAAATGGTTGTAGAGCCAGAGGCTGTAGTATTAAAATAAATAAGATTTGCTCGCCCAATTGCATTTATACTTGTAGCACTTGGGTCATTGTCTATCGAAATAAAACCGCTACTGCCGGTTGTTGCGGGCGTTTTTACCCTAACTTCCAATTCCACGGTACCCGAAGTTTGAGCTGCAAACAGCGAACTCAAACGATCGTTGGTGGACGTGATATAGTTCGAAGGATTTGCCCCAGAAGCGTCTTTGGCAATAAAAACCTGATTCGAATAAAACTTATTCCAGGTACTATTGGTCCCGGTACCTATGGATTCATCGTAGGTCCATTTTGCATTTGTAAAAGTTACAGTGCCATTTACCGACACTCCAGACGTTGTTCCAAAGATAATTTCATCAAAATTATGACTCAACAAATCGCTAATCTGAGATGTTTTGGCTATAGTCCACTGATTTGACCACACAATAAGTATTAAAATGAATGCCAACTTTTTCATGGAAAAATTATTATTGTTTTATATTAAAAATCCATTGCATAATCTACGTCAATAAAAGCACCATCCATATATATTACAGTGTTAATTTGGAATAAGATATTAAATAAACCTATTTCCTGATTCATTAAAACTACTTAAAGTTTAATGGAATATGCGCATTAAAAGTGTGTTTTACATTACCATCCTCCAAACTATCGCAAGCCACAAAAAGCGCACGTGGTATTCCTTTTTCGATAAGAAGTTGTGGGCGTTCCATGTGCGTAAGTTTTATTTGCTTTCCATTTTTCATTGTAAAACCGAGAGTTGATACCAATGCATGTTTAGCCGGCTTCCAGTCGAATCCATCCACCGAATAAAACAACACCAACGAGCGGCCGGCTTTTGTAAACTCACCATGCATATCTTTGGCAATGGCATAGTAGCAATTGTCCTGATACCAGATATAGGGATCTTCGGCAGGAAACATAGAACCCGGAACTGTAAAAATTGGCTTATTCATTTTTTCGAACGGACCATCGGGCCGTGAAGCCACAGCGCACAAATGCACTACAGGTCCACCAAATGGCATTGGTTTGCGTTTGGCCACCGCTTTATATACCATCAAATACTTACCATCCTGCATGCGCGTAACCGATGGATTGGCCATCATCAAAGCATCATGCGCATCGGGGTCGGGCGACACATCAATCAGCGGTTTATCAAAGCGTTTCCACGGACCATAAGGCGATTCGGCAACCGCCACACCTATACGCTGATTGTTGCGGTGGGTCATATTCAAGCCGTTTTTCACATTTACACCATCGCCATAATTGCCGGCATAATACAAATAGTACTTTCCTTCAAAAAAATGAATGGTAGGATTGTGGGTATAATGTCCGTCCCAAAAAGCGGGTCCACGAGCAGGTAATGTAACATCCGAAAATTTGTATGGACCTAAGGCTTTGTTGGAAACAGCATGGGCAATTTCGGAATGCGTTACCCAGGCATTGAAAGAATACTTTTTGTGCCAACGGGAATAAAAAATATGGTATTTTCCGTCCTTACATTTGATGGGCGACGACCCCCAAGTAAAGAGTGAATCATTTTCGAAAATGGAATAATCGGCCACTTTCCCGAAAGCTTTCCCCATATTGAGCTCACCTACCGGTGCAAGTGCTTTTTTGGCGAACTTACATTTCTGTGCGGATATATGCTTAGACGAAAGCAGATCAGGGCTTAAGAACAAGAACAACAAAATTAGAAATGGCAAAGCCGAACAAAGCAGTTTTTTTAACAAATTAGGTCTTTTCATCTCAATCATAGAATATGTTATTTAATCAAATTTTAATTGTCAAAACCTACGTGTATTTTTTTTGTAACAACTCCATCATTATTACGTAAGCGAACTATATAAATACCATTTCTTTTAAGTGTGAGTGAGCTTTCTCCTGTACTTACTTGCGTTGAAACAAGCATTGCACCATCCATATTAAAGATTTCCACTTGTTGGTTGGTTTCAGATTTGACCATCAAATTATTCCCTGTTGTGTACACATGTGCATTGTTAAGCACCACAGGGCGAATAGCCGAAATGGAAGCATCGCCAAGACGGATAAGCGATATACTATCCATGTCAAATGTTCCCGCATTTCCAAAACCAAAGGTTAATTTGCCCGAATAATCTTGTTTTAAATTCAGCTTATAACTATATGAACTCCAGGCAGATGTGGGTATTACAACTCGTGGAGTGACATCATCCATAAACATGGAATTATCGTTATACATATTACTGAATTTAAACAAAAATTTATTGTTCTCGGGCGTTACCTCGCTCGAACGTGCTTTGAAACGGAACAAATACTCACCTTCTTCGAGAACCACTTTTTGTCCCAAAATGGCCCCAAAAGGATTTGTACTTGCTTCAGATTTTATACGCAAAGATACTAACTTATCAGCTGGGTCAGTTCGGAGCCATGAGTAGGCAGTATAGTTAAGTACTTCGCGTGTCATATCCCAATTGATTGATCCGGCTGCAGTAACTTCAAAACCACCATTTTTAATATATTCGTAAGGTGTATCAGATGAAACAACCGGGTCGTAAACACGTACATAATCCACCTCCATTTGAGTGCCATGTATGGCATCGGTTACTGCACCTGCCCACGTGATTATTGCTTCGCTGAGGTAAATGGGAGCAGCACTGTAACAAAAAGTGTTTTTTTCGGAACGCATTAATTTACCATCACAATAAAATTTTAACGAATCTGCTGTCCATTCTAAGCCAAAGTAATGATAATCGCGTCCAAAATTCACTCCCGCACCGGTAGAAACAACACTTTGAATATCAACCCATTCGGAGCCATTAAAATACTGAACCTTATAATCGTCGAGAATACTCATATAGGTTGAACCACTCAACCAACCACTCACAAACTGAATGCAACCAATTGTTTTAGCAGCTGCAAATTCAAATTCAAGCCATTTGGAACCGGCAGTTTGCGAAACCCAATGAGTACTGAGTGAACCATCGGCAGCTTTCGGAATTTCCCATCCCAATCCATAAACACCACTAGCAGTAATTTGTGTTTGCGCATCACGGGCAAAGTTCACCAATCCGGCTTTGTCGGTATCGGCAGTAGCCGACATGGCAGATGGGTATCCTGCTGTATTTACATTGTAAATTCTGAATTCCTGAATATGAAAATGGGACGCGTAATTAGATGTTAAACGGATTTTAGTAGTGGTTACCGGTATTTCAAGCTGAATAGTAACATCAGGATCAGAATTAAAACTATATGATTTGCTTGAACTTGGATGCGATTGAGCACCGGTTGTAGGATTAGTTATAATGTCAGTCCAGTTATGAATATTTGTATTCATTTCTGATGGAAAATGACCCTCATTTATGTCAATTTCGAATTTTTTACCTACAGTCGGAGCCGTTTGACTCATCAACCAAAATGAATTATTGGTACCTGTAGCAGCAGCATACTTATAGCGGCACTCGTAATAGCCATATTTAAACTGTTGTTTTGTCCAAATACTTCCCGAAGTCCAGTTTTGACCACCACGAGTTTCTTTTCGGTTCTGAAGTTTCAAGCTACCATTGCTCACCACCGCATTCTCGCGCCAGCGACTGCAAAGAATATGCGTATTGGGACCATTCTGTGAATACCAACCATTGTCTAGCAACGCGTCGGGATAATCAAATTCGTCGTTCCACACCAATCGCCATTTGTCGTTACCTCCCGGCAAAATAGGCTTGGGAGCATCGGCAGCCTGAATATGATTTGCAATAATTAAGAAGAAAATAACAGATTGAAATAATCTATTAAAACAATTTGAATGGTGTTTCATTTGAATAAATGTATTATAAATAAGTAAGTTGTTTTTATCAACTAATAAAAAACTTCTTTGTTAGTACAGAATTATCATTCCAAAGTCGAACGACACATAAGCCTTTTTGTTGAAGTACAACTATAGTATTTTCGCCGGCAGGTATTCGTTTAGAAACAAAGAGAAGTCCCGCAAGCGAAAAAATTTGGAGATACTGAGCAGTTGTTGATGTTACAATTAGCTTACCATCAATCACTCTCATGTTTGCATCGTTATGATAATTTGTTGGTAAACCCGAAACCACATTCCCCATTCGAACAAGAGATATGCTATCCATATCGAAAGCACCTGAATTTGAAAAACCAAAATTCAGACGAGCACTAAAATCTTCGTTCAGATCCACTACATAGCTGTACGATTGCCATGCTGTACCGGGAGTAACTATTCGAGGCGTTGTATCGTTTAGCATGATGGTCTGCGCAGAATTATAATCAGTAAACTTAAATCGAAAAGTAGTAACCGACATTGTAGTATTGGTGGCTCGTGCTTTAAATCTCAAAAGGTATCTACCCCTACTAACAGCAATTTTTTGCGATAGGCTTGCACCAAAAGGATTGGCACTTTGCTCAGCTACAACCCGCAAAGATACGAGCTTTTCGGCTGGGTCGGTTTTGAGCCATGTAAAAGCAGAGAAATTTAGCATATCGCGGGTCATTTCCCAATTTGTTTGTCCTACAGTGGTTGTTTCGAACCCTCCATTTTTGATATAATCAGAACCAGGATCGCCCATAATGGCAATGTTATAGACACGGAGATTCTGTATTGAACCTTTGAAGTTCTTCATGGTTGTGTTGGTGTTCACTATGGACGAATCGGGCAAAACCACATCGCCCACAGCAGAATAAGCCGAACCTACTGCACCAAGCCTTCCCGCGGCTGTATCATCTTTTGTGAGCTGTGTTATTCCTGTAACTTTTGTAACAAGGTTTCCGTTGATAAATATAAAAGCAGTTCCATTATTAAAAACACAACAAACATTCACCGACTGACCCGCTGTGTAAACTTTGGGTGCCAATACATCGGTATGATTAGCCACACTACCAATTCTGAAAATCAAACTTCCGTCTTCATTCAGTTGCACAGCCCAACCTGAATTTCCGGTCTTTGGTATTCGGGCAATAGGGGTCATATTAGCCATCATATCGGCAGTTAATGTAAACGATACTGACATGGCATCGCCATAGCCAACATTGCGTGCGAAAAAGTAAAATTTATCATCGCCTATAAATTTAATTGGTTCTTTTTCGGCCAATTTCCACATGGGTTCTCCTAAGGTTTCAAAAGGTTGTTGTGCAGGTATTTCCTGACCTGCCAACACAGGTTTCATAAAGTTAATATCATCAATTTCCAACCATTGTCCGGCAGCTCCCGAGGCTACAATATCAAAATTAACTTTGTTGTTAGTCACATGAATGCGAGGGATGCTTATTTTTGTCCAGGTGGAACCGGCAAATATGTCGGCAAATACTTCTGCACCACCAAAACCGTTTGCCTTCAACCTTGCTTCGGCATGACCACCCGACGAGCGCACCATAGCCGTGATCGTATAATCGCCATTCATAATATAACTAAGATTCTGTGAAAGTATAGTTTGATAAGCAGCAGTTTTGGATATTCGAAGTTTGTAATTGTCACGCGACGCACCTCCCTTTACAACACTCACTGCATCGGCAGTTCCTCCTACAATCCATGAAACAGGTTTAGAAGCTGTTATTTTATCCTGATTGAATTCGAAATTTCCATTTGGCAACAAGTTGTAGCCGGGATAGTCTTTGGCATAATACCTGAAATACTTAAACAGTGTTTCGCCCGGCAGGTTTGCCGCATCTACAGTGCCTACGCCATTGAGTGCAGTGAGCCATACCATTTGCGTTGCATTGAGCTCGTCCCATTCAGCTTTGGCTACAATATTGCCATTATCATAAAAAATAACACCTTCGGGCGTTCGTTCGTAAGCATCCAAAAACCAACCGTCGGCATTGAATTTGAAAGGTATATTGGCTCTGTGAGGCCATGGATATTCCGAATAAGCAGCCGGACAAATCAAATAATACAAATTATTTGTTGCCATAGAGTATTTGGAATCAATCTCATACGAATCGATTTCGAAAACTGTTTTGTTGGGAACTAGACTGCCCCGTTGCCAAAAAGCGGAGTGAACGCCTCTGCCTGCCATAAAAGGCTTCGAAAGACATTCGTAATAACCGTAACCAAAATCATCTTTAGTAATGATGCCACCACCTGTATTTTCGCTAACTCCGTTAATTTTTTCGTATTTTGCTACTACATGCAGCATGCCATCCTTAACATATACATTTTCTTTCAGATTTAACCCGTTTATACCTGTGCCTGTTCGTGGCCCTATGCGATAATACCAATTGTTGGTATTGAGTGTATCGGCTATGAATGATTCATCAAATAGCAACACGTAACCTTTATTGGCAGGTGGGTCTGCGTTTACAGTTGTTGTAAAAAACAACCAAAAAAGCATACTAAAAAATAGAGTTATGGAGAAAAACGAATTTTTCATTTTGAATTATTAATTAACGGTCACCAATAGTAATTCCTTTTTTGAAATAATCCAGACCGTACGATATAGTAACCGGTTTGGAAGGGGTTTTCAGGGTAACACTAAAATATGGTGAATTTGTCGACTCTTCCACAAGCGTAAGTTTTGTAACACGCCCTTTTTTGTCGGTCATATCAACAGTAATTGTTTCAACCTTGTTATAATCAAAGTTCTGAGGCACCTGTAGTCGGACTAATGTTTTTCTTTTTTGCTTTTGCTTTTCGAACTTAGTATCGTAAGCCGCCAAATATGCTAAGCTCAGGTTGTAAGCCACGTTGAACGACACCCAGCCTTCTGTCCAACCTATATCTCCACGCTCGGGATGATAAGGGTAATGTGCATTTTTTGGTGAACCTTCGAGAACGAATCGTGCGTTTTCGAGTTGTCCAATTCCTCCGGGATGCTGGTGATACCATCCTAAATCAACACCTTCAATTTCGGCAACAGCATCGTAAGAGCAATGTCGACCACAAGGGTTACGTCCAAAAGAATTATCGAGCTGTGCAAAAGCTATTTGCAACAGTCGTTCTGCTTTGGGTTTATTATCCACAAAATTTATCATAGACAATACAGCAGCAGGGAAGCCCACTATATTTCCTACTTCGTTCCAATGTTGAGGCAAGTTTCCTGTAGGGCACCACTGATCCTTATCGTCGAGCTTTCGAAAGTCCCACATATTATCCGAGCGCCGAATAACCACATCTGCCCATGCATCAATTTTTGCTTTTAATCCGGCTGGCGCTCTGTCGGGATATTGTTTCAGCATATAAGCCAAACTTGTCATGGTAATAAATTCGCTCATGCGTTGTCCTTTAGTGGTCATAGGGTCGTTCCAATCGAGCTTTTGAACCATCCATTCCACTTGCTTATAAGCTGCATCGAAATAGATGGTCGCGTCATTCATACCATCGCGTTTAGCCACTTCGTACATCATCAAATTAGGAATGATCGATGCACCCGGAGGCAAGGCGCCTTTGGTACTCCCAATTCTTGTTTTAAGTGACAGCATATTGTGTCCGGGACTTTCTTCGTAGGCATACACACGGTCTACTTTATCTATTTGCCAAATACTCAATGCATAAGCTTTTACACGATCATAATTTTGTTGTGGCAACCATTGTTTGATATAAGGCCATGCATAAAGAAAATAGGCCAATTGTCCTTTGAAATGCTCGTGCGCTAGTTTTTGAGACACAATTACATCGGCTCCCCAATGAATAAGTTTTACAATATCAGGTGCGCTTTCGTCGTAAGGTTTTAGAGAGCCCCATAGTGTAGTATCGGTTGGAGCCTGGTATTTAACTTGCTTGTTCATACGCACATAAGCTTCGGGATGCGAAAGGTATTGCGGCACTAAGGTATGTAGCTCCCACCCAAAATGCGAGTCATCGCGCCAACTATAGGTGCCCTGACATTTTTTTGTGTAATTACCCACGTAATGACGACTGTCAATCATAAAATCCATAGCATCCTGATACGTAACGCGCTCAATCCACCAATGCCCAATGCGAAATGGAAAAGACTTAAACGTATCGGCTACTATTACATATTCTTTATTGCTAACTGGCTCAAAAGCAGTAAAATCACCAATCTTATGACGAATAACGCCCGTATACAATGCTTCGGATTGTCCTTTTTCTACAATTTTAAAAGCGGTACCCTCATCAACTAAGGGTGCCGTAAAACGTTTGGGTTTTCCTATATTGAAACCACTCTGATTAATATAAATTTTGGGCACATGCGGTTCTTTTTCACCCACATAACCCGTAACACTGGTGCCCAATGCCGGAATGCCCAAGCGATACACAGACCACAAACTCAACTCACGTACCATAAATTGATCGTGTTTTGTTTTTGTGAATGTAATTTTTAAACTATCAGTAATTACATCAATAGTCGCATCGAAAGCCAATGCTACAGCGCCAAATTTGTTACCTTTCACATTGGCTGACGGTATGTTTTGCCAGACTCCATTGTTGGCAAATTCAACATTAAACTCTTCCACAGGCATGTTAGCCGGGTTACCAAAATAAATGTGAATTCCACCTAAAGTTGTTTTTTTTGAAAACGAAACTACAATCCATGCAGGTTTATCAGCAGATGTTGCCCACTGCGACTGTTCGTTGACTAAGCCGTCGGTCAGAAACTTAGCTCCGGACACAGCACCCTTCAGTTCGGAGCTTACTGTAATTTTTTGGCTAACTGCCAGACTTTCCTGAGCAAACAATGTGTATCCCAACATGAGAATACAAACTAATAATGCAATTCGTTTCATTTTTCAAATATTTGTTAGTAAAAAGAAGCTATCTTTGTTTTGGATAGCTTCTTTCTATTTCAAAACATGTTTATTTATTTTACAATCACTTTAGCAATTTTATTGTCAACTTTTACAAGGTAAAAACCAGCAGACATTGAAATGCTTTCATTTGTCGACATTAATTTCACATCTTTGATTAATTGACCTGAAACGCTATATACCGAAGCATTTCTACCTTCGGAATCTTTAACCACAATAGCTCCTTTTACCGAATAAGCATTTAGCTCACCCATTTTCACAGTGCTTAAACCAGTTGCAGCAGTATACTGATAAGCGCCCAATGTTCTCGTTATACCAGCTCCAGTACGGTCAATACCCATAAGGTCTTTTGTTAAGAGTGCAGTATTAACGATAGGAATAGCTACATCTGAAGTGTAAGTTGCAGGCAATACAGATAATGAAAGAGTAGTTGCAGCAATAGAAGTTGCATTTGCAATTTTGAAGTTTGCTTTTCGAATTTCATTATAACTAACCAAATCAAAGAAAGCTCCATCCGAACTTCCAATAGCTCCGGTAAATGTAGTTGCTCTAACAAAGCCTAAATCTGCAATTGCCTTACCGGGAACCATATCAGTTCCAGGACTTGCAGCCACTCCGTTTATTGTTCCAACAATATTACTTGCAGAGAAGTTTTTAGCACTGTGTAATCTAAGTTCGTCTTTGTCATCATCCAATACAATACTATTTACAATAAGTCCTCCATTTATCAATTCTACCGAAGCCACACCAAGTCCGTTTGTGGAATTGTTGACCATTGTACAATTTACTATCTGAATACCACGTTTACCTGTTACATGATCACTACGAATGGCACCACCCCAGTTAGCAGCTGTATTGTTGTAAATCAAACAATTTTCAACAATAGCATTACATTGGGCGGGAGCAAGCGAAGAATATGTAATTGAATAAATTGCACCACCACGACCAGCATTACTTCCTACTTGTTTTGCTTCATTGTTACGAAGTACTGAATTTTGTACACGACCACCAAATGAATTCATAAATATTGCACCACCACCTAAATTAGGAGTAAGTCCTTCGGTTGAGCATTCTTCGAACAAACAGTTATCAATGACTGAATACTGATTGGTCATCATGATTGGACCCGCACCTCCTGCTTTAATCTTGCGAACAGTACAAAAAATCATTTTTGCTCCATTTGCAGGTATATCACTAGCCACTTGAGGACTGGAACTAACTACACCAAGAATAATGGCTCCGGAATAAGCAGCAGCAACAGGTACTAAATCGCCAAAATAATAAAAATCGAAGAAAGTAACACCGTTTACTTCACCACCTGTTACGGTTAACATACGAAGTGATGAACCACTGATATCGCTTGCAGGAACGGCACCTCTCAAAACAGTTTCGTTTTTAAACTCCCAAGGCTCTACAATTCCATTTAAGTCTTTGTCTTCCAATTCGCGAGTAGCTAAATTAATACTGGCTTCGGTACCACTAAAGCCACCATAAATTTTACCTGTAGTTAGTTTGGGTGCAATTTGAACAGGCAAAGTTGTTACTGGATCGATTGCCGATGCGGTTAACACATAAGTACCTTTAGCAAAATAATATGTGCTAATGGTATCAATTGCCGGAGCATTAGAAGTGATGATTTGGTCTGGGGTTATACCTGCTAAACCTGACCATGATGTGGTATTACCTGCAGGGCGAACGTAAAACGTACCGGCAGTAATTGAAGTACTAATTCCTACTAAAAGCAAGAATACAAAAAGTTTTGCTCCACTAAGGAGAAGTTGAGTTGAGTTTTTCATGAGATTTTTTTAATTATTATTTAGTTTTAGAAAGATAATCAAATAAATAACAGCAAGATATGTAAGACAAGTATCATATGCCAAATATAACATGTTGTAAAAAATTGAATTCCCTATTCATGAAATCCTATTTCAGATTTCCAATTTTGAGAATCTGAAAGTAATATCTATTTTGTTTCTGTAATATCGGCTGACTTGTAGTGGCAGTTATCTTTATAGGCAAAACAAGTTTTTTGTCTTTAGGAACGGTTGTACTTGCTAAATCGGCTGTGTTGTAATTGAATTTTGCGTTGTCGTACAATTTTAGGCGCGAACGTTTGATAAGAATTGGTACAGTAACTCTTCTATCTCCCTGAGGTATAATTACTTTGTCGGGAATTGAAAAATAGCTTCCACCCAATGCTTTCGAGTTTTTATACGCTGTCATTAAATTGGTCATTTGTGTAGGCAGAGCATTTTGTGATGCAGTAATCACAGAATCTAAATAAGCACTATCAATAGCAATAGAAACAGTTATTTCCTCCAAGTTGTCGACTACACCACTTCTATAAACACTTGTAATATTATAAACGGTATCGGCTTCGGCTTTAATTTTATCAAGATTCAGGGTATCTAACCCTTTGAATGTCATAATTGAAGTTATACTCGAAAAGTATACATTCGAATTGCCAAATTCGGTAGGCAACTTTTCTTCACAAGCCGTAAAGAGTAGAAATGACAAAGCAACTAATACTGCAGAATTAAAATATGTAAGTTTCATAATTGTTCTTTTTTAAAGAGTTTACCAATTGGGATTTTGTTTCAACACGCCACCAGATTTGTTTATTTCGTTTTGAGGGATAGGATGCAGATACATTTTGGTGGCATCGAACACTCGGGTTTCCACTTTTACATTTGGAGTATAGGTAAAAGATTCGTCGGCATTTTTCACAATTGAAACACCGTGAATTTCGCCGCTCAAGTAATTTTCTGCAACTTTCCACCGTCTCAAATCCCAAAAACGAACATCTTCAAAGGCAAGTTCCACTCTTCTTTCGTGTCGGATTTTGGCCGTAAATGCATCGCGATTTAAGCCCGATGCAATTGCAGGCATACCCACACCTGGTCTTGTACGTACTGCATTCAGTGCTTGCAAAGCAGTCATACCATACCCTTCAGGATCCGATTCTGGCCCATAAGCTTCGTTCATTGCTTCGGCAAAGAATAAATAAAATTCGCTCAAACGCATTACCGACCAAATTTTGGGTGCTGTTTTATTATTATTTAAATCAAGTGTCTGATTGATATATTTCTTTAAATAATAACCCGTTTTTGATGCGTGAAAAATGCCTGGCCCTGCGTTACCACCTACCCAAGATTGTAAGGCAATGGCGTTATTGAATTTTTCATTGTTCGTAAAAATTGTTTTCGAAAGTCGTGGATCTCTTCCAGAGTATGGATTTGAAGCATGTGCGGGGTTGCTCCAATTGAAAGGAGTACCGTCGGCCATTTCGTAAGCATCAACCAGCTCAGCTGTAGGGCAGTTACCCGTTTTACCTCCCTGAAGTGAAATGGGGAAATTTGCTGCATCGAAAGTGTTGAAAGCACCAAACTTGCGTGCAAATAAATATTCATTGTCCCACACACCCCAAGTAGAAGGTTGAAAAATTCCTTCGTAAGTGGCGCTGAGTTTATAATAGCTCGGATAGGTAGCGATTAAATTTATCACATCTTTACAGGCTTTAGCAGCCAACTTCCACTTTTCAGTATTATTAGTTGTGTTAAATTGCTTACTTGCTGCATAAACTAACGCTTTGGCTTTCAACGCCAAAACCGAACCCAAGGTAGCTCTGCCCTGACGCGAGGCATAGGTTCCTGTTGTAGGATAATACACCGATACAGTATCACGATAGGGACTTGGAAGAACTTTATTGTTGTATTTCAATAAGGTATCACGCTGTGCCGTGCTCAAAGCATATTTGCCTGTTCTGGAAGCTATTTCGCATTCGTTTACAATAAACTTAACTATGGTATCCACATCAACCTGAGGATATTGCGAAATATCCAGATTTTCAAGATTCACTTTAACCTTCAACAAAGGAACACTGCCATAACGTTTGAATAATTCAAAGTAAAACATTGCACGAAGAAAATGCATTTCGCCACGGTTTCGGGTGAGCTCTATCATACGATTTGTATATTCGGTGGGGTTCGAATATCTTATACCAATCCAGGTTAAGGTATCGGTGCCTTGCAAATAATTGTTGGCAATACGTATACCTTTGTACGCATCTGCCCAAATATCATCGGGATTATTGTATTTATTCCAGGTTCCATTGTTGAACAATTGAATTGCTTCCATATCGTCAACCTCTTCTGATTCATCTGATGCTGCCGTCATATACGAGTTGCCGATATTATTGAACCCTTTTGGCAAATAGCTGTATGCCGTATTAGGCATAGCATTCAGATAAGAAGTCAGCTCAAAAGCTTTATCCTCTGTTGCTAAGGTATATTCCCATGGATCAAGATAATCGGTACACGAAGTGAGTGTAAAAGTGGCAAAAACAATAATGCCTATATTTTTAATTAGTTTCATAATTTTTATCGAATTAGAATTTTACATTAAGGCCTATATGATATGATTTTGTAACAGGATAACCCTCCATTACTTCGGGGTCGAAATATTTAATGTGATCGAGTGTAAGCAGGTTCATGCCTCTCAAATAAATATTTACCTTGTTCAATTTCAATAAACTTACCATGTGCTTCGGCAAGTTATAGCCCAACTCCAACGATCGCAAACGCAAGAAATCGCCATTGCGCAACCAATATGAAGAGCTTACAAAATTGTTGGCAGCGTTTTCGATTGATAGCGAGGGGTAATCGGCCGTAGCAGACGTTTCGGATGTCCATGGGTTTTTCACATAAGTCGATACATTTCTGTCGCCATATAGCGGTGCAATAGAATACATAGCACCTTCACTATCGCTACGCATATTTACTTCGCGACCTATAGCTGCCTGTAAATTGGCATCAACATAAAATCCGCTGTATTCAAAACCCACATTGAAACCCAACGACAATGTAGGTACAGTGGCATCTTTTCCAATGGCAACGTAGTCGTCAGAATTAATTACACCATCATTGTTCATATCTTTATATTTTATACTACCTGGAATTACTTTGCCAAAAGTTTGAACAGGAGCATTATCAATTTCATCCTGACTTTGGAACAGTCCTTCAGCCACGAGCCCGAAACGTTGTCCAACCGGATTTCCTTGCAAGTATAAATAATCCCATTGGCGGGTAACTTCTTGCATGCGAACTACTTCGTTGGCAATATAAGTAGCATTCAAACCGGCATGATACCCCCAATTTGTGAATTTTTTCTCCGTAGAAATGGTAATCTCTAAACCGTTTGATTTTACCTGACCGTAGTTGGAATAGCCAAAACTATTGCCAAAATAACTTGGAGTCAACGAAGAGCCTGAGTTAAGAATATCATCGCGGAACTCATGAAAATAAGTCAGATTTACATCTATATCTTTCCACAAAGTAGCATCAACGCCAATGTCGGTTTTATAAGCTTTTTCCCAAGTTAAATATGGATTCCCTAGTTGTTGTTCTGACCCATTGGTATTATATAATGTGTTGTATCCAAAGCGTGTTCCTCCAACATTCTGATTACCTACTAAGCCTGTTGATGCTCTAAACTTCAGAAACGAAAGAGCGGCTATATTTTTCATAAAACTTTCTTCCGAAGCTATCCATGCACCGGATACAGCAGGGAAAAAACCAAATCTTCTTCCTTTCACGAAATTTTCGGTTGCTCCATATTGTGCTGCTAGGTTTACAATGTACTTATTGTTATATCCGTAGGATAGTTTTCCTGAAACACTTAATCGCCTGTCGGGGAAGTCGGTACTGGTAACATATTCATCCTGATGAAATAGGATTATAGCACCTACTTTGTTTTTTTCGAATGTTCTGTTGTATTCTGTAAAAACTTCGTAATTATTTGAACGCAACTCACTTTCGTTAGTGGTTCCGGTGTTCTGAAGGTTACTATTTGTGCCCAAAATTGTTCCTGTAGAATCAACAACTGCAAAGGTTTTTTTAAAACCATCTGTTACTGAATAAAAATTATCCAGCGATGCTTTAATGCCAATTTGTAAACCCTGAACCAAATCAGTCAGATCGTATTTTGCTACAATATTTGATTGAAAATAGCGTCGATGCGTGTCGGTATAACCTTGTTCGTTTAAATAAGCCAACGGATTATTCCGATATGAGTTTGATCCGCCATAAACACCCGGGCTGACATAAACGGGAGAAACGTTAGGATGAAAACTATACAAATTATTAAAAATGGCATAAGTAGAGGTTGTTGGCGAATTAACACTTTCGAGACGGCCAGCTAAATCAAGTCGGATATTAAATCTTTTGGTAACATTAACATCGATGTTTGACCTGAAATTGATACGTTGTAAATTCCTGTTCGTACTATATGCAGTTCCTGTTTCGTCGACAAATGTATGCTCGGTGTTTTTAAAAATTCCCTCGGCATTCTCTAGGCCTACATTTACATAGTACTTTGCAACTTCGTTTCCACCTCTAAAATCCACAATGTATTTTTTGAGAGGTGCTTTCTCCCTGATGATTTCGTTTACCCAATCCACATTCGGAAAAAGCTTTTGATCCTGATTCAAACGATAACCCTCTAATTGAGCATCCGAATACAAGAAAGTAGTTTTTCCATCATTTTTTTGTGCCTGATTATAGAATCGCGCATAATCGTACGAACCATAAAAACGTGGAATACGAGTTGGCATACCATCGCCCATTTCCACTTTTAAGCCCACTTCTGTTTTGCCGGCTATTCCTCTTTTGGTGGTTACAAGCACTATTCCGTTTGCTCCATCCATACCATACAATGCTGTTGAAGCAGCATCTTTGAGTACCGACACTGACTCCACTTCATCAACACTTAGTGTATTCAGTTCACGTTCAAAACCATCCACCAACACCATGGGTTTATTATCACCTGTAAAACTATGCTTACCCCTAATGAGCATGGCAGGGTAATCATTTCCTGGCTCGCCATCGGCCTGACTTAAATTCAAACCCGTTAGTTTTCCATACAAGGCATTACCAAATGCCAAAACCGAGTTGTTCAATAATTTTTGGCTATTGACAGTTGAAATGGATGAACTAACATCGCCCATTGCTAATGTTTCATAAACAGAAGCAACTTGGGCATAGCGTGACTTAATGGCCAATTTGACCAGTACAGCTGTTTTTGCCTTAATGGTTTGAGTTTTGTAGCCTAACTTAGCTACTTTAAGTAAATCGTTCTTTTTTACTTTCATGCTAAACTTGCCAAACTTATTTGTTAGCGTAGTATTGTTATCTATTGTAATAACAGCATTTTCGATTAAGCTTCCCTGTTGATCTTCAACCACACCATTTACTGTAATATCCTGTGCATTTGCTTTTACAACTATAGTGAATACCAAACCCAGAAGAATTACAAGCTTTCTGAATGTATTCAGCTTTCTGTATTTTGAAATTGTCATATTCATAATATTTTATTTTTTCCTTCGTATAAATTTGTTTTACCAGCCCGGGTTTTGAATTAAGCCATAAGCTTTGTTCACCTCTTGTGTAGGAAAAGGATTCATATACCAATGGTTATACCAAACGCGGGTGTTATAATATGACTTTTCGTAAGTAATTTTATAAGGCCATGGACTGTTTGTTTTTGCAAACCACTTTTTAATTTCAACTTTATAAATAGCAACCGGAATTAATTTTTCGGATTGCAATGTGCGACGTAAATCGAACCAACGTTGGTCTTCGTAGAAAAGCTCAATATTCCGTTCGTGTGCAATAGTCTCACGCATTTCCAATTGCGATTGACCGACAACAACCGGCGGCATACCCGACCGTGCTCTGATAAGATTCAAATCAGATTCAACCTGTGCCTGCCCTCCACCATATTCGTTGAGCGCCTCGGCACGTATCAAGTAAAGCTCCGCTAAACGCATATAAATATTAATTGGGTTCATAGTGCTTTCTCTAAATTCATAACCACGACTAAACTTACGCACATAATGAAGTACTGTTGTACGCTGTTTTCCGAAGGAAAACGTGCCATGTAAATTGGGGTATATTGCACCTCCGGAGCTTGTATTAACCCATGCATCAGCCATATCAACAAAAGGCTGCGTACCATAATCGGCAACACCATTGTAGGCTATTGATGCATAGAAACGAGGATCTAAACCTTCGTAAGCTTTACGAGCTACAGCAGCAACTAACTTACCTCCATCGTTTGCCGAAGTGCCGGATGGTATCGTTGGCACATCCAAGCTTATTTTGTTGTCCCACGTCTTATAATGTCCCGACACTGTTGTATCTTTCTCATATCTTGCAATTTGATTGAGTGGAACAAGATTTGGAGCATAGCCATAAGGATTAGCCAAGCCACGCAAAATTGTGTAATACTGCCAATTAAGTCCATTTGGAGATTGCAACACACCCCAAATCGACTCTGTATTTCCTTTGTTGGGATAATAAATATTGGCAGCGGTGTAGTTCATTCCATTCTTTTGATTGGCAGAATTATTTATAATTGCATATCCTTTTGAATTACAATAGTCAATAGCAGCTGTGGCTGCATCGGCTGCTTTTTTCCAACGTTCTTTGCTGTAATTCATAAAACATATCAAATTGGAGTTAGCACCCAATTCTTTCGAATAAGGATTATCGGTATTGAATAGCGGACTTGCAGCATAGAGTTCTACCTTGGCTTTCAAACCGTAAGCCAACGCCATAGGAAAACGGCCATATTCTGTCGATTCGGTTACTTTAGCCGGTAAAATACCCTCGTAATTAGTCATTACATCGTCCAAAAGACCATTAATAAACTCATAGGTCTGCTGTAAAGTGGCTCTTCCTTTCTTAAAAGTGGTAAAATCATCGGCTGCCACATATTCTCTAGTCAAAATAGGCACACCGCCATATCGTTTCCACATTTCAAAATAAACCAAAGCAACCATCAGTTTTGCTTCTGCTTTTATTCTTTCCTTCTGAATTTTTGGTTCGATATTCTGATTTGTTGGGAAAGTTGCATCAGGAACCCTATCGATATTATTAAGAATAATATAGGCTTTTCGAATGGTTCTCCATTTTACGGCATAATCATCCTCTCCTTTGAAATCGCTGCTCCACGAAGCACAGGTGGATGCTTCCACATTGCCCGTATAATAACGTTGAACCTGATAACCCTGCTGTACATCAAATGATTGACCCTCATCGGTCAAAGCACTCGCAAACGTTCCACCACCCATTCGGGTTCCCCAAGTGCCAAATGCACGGGTGTCGAAATTCAGTGGTATGGGATAACTATACATATCGGCAAGCAAGCGCTCAGCATTACTATATTTCGAAAAGACCGAATCAATATTAAAGT
Source organism: Paludibacter jiangxiensis (assembly GCA_945870155.1). GTDB lineage: Bacteria > Bacteroidota > Bacteroidia > Bacteroidales > Paludibacteraceae > Paludibacter > Paludibacter jiangxiensis_A. The sequence goes on from CAMBSB010000038.1 coordinate 29,246, forward strand.
TAGCCACAGGCGGAAACTCCATAAAGTCGCTGCAGGAACTGAACGTTAAAGTTAATAATGCAATTATTTGTACACTTATGTTTTTCATTTTCATTAAATTATTTATAAGATTAAAAATCTACCTTCACACCAACATTATAAACTTTCAATTGGGGGTATTTCCAGCTATCAGCCATATTACCTTCGGGGTCAATTACTTTCAATTTATCCCAAGTAAATAAATTTTGCCCGTTGGCATAAACCCGCAAACCATTTATTCCCAGCACTTTTTTCAATATCGCCTGTTTAAACCGATAGGATAATTCTACATTACGCAATCGAAGATACGAACCATCTCTCATCCACATGGTGGAAGGCAGATAATCGTTTGGATTGGCATAATTCAACGTTAAGCGAGGGCGAATTGCGTTTTCTATATTATCAGGCGCCCATCTTTCGTCTACCGCAAATTCCATCATACCACCATTTACATCAAAGGGCTTTTGAAATTTACCCGACATAATTTTTGTGGTATTGGTAGCGCCCTGAAATAATACAGATAAATCGAAACCTTTATAAGATGCCCCAAAATTGAACCCGTAATTAACTTCAGGAAATTCCGGATTGTCCAATGGAACCATATCTTTAACCGTGATGACACCATCGCCATTTACATCTACATATCGTGCATTACCAATACCCGGATTTCCAATTACGGGGCCTCTCGCAACCTCATCGGCACTATTAAAGAAACCATCGGCCACTAAACCGAAATTTTCTCCAATTCTTCGTCCGGTAGTCCACAATTGAGGATTCAAAGGGTCTTTTACTTCGTCGCGTTCAATCCACTTGTTACGCGCAAAGGAATAATTACCACCAATGTAGTACGAAAAATTACCAAAATCCTGACGCCATTTGCTTTCGAGCTCAAATCCATGATTTTTAACCTGACCAATATTATAATAATCGGTTGTACCTTGCATTACTACATGTATAGGAATGGAGTTTACATTCATTAAAATGCCTTTTCTGTCACTTCTAAACACATCGGCATTTAATGTGAATTTGCTTTTGAACATAGACAATTCAACGCCAAGATTTTGTTTGGTTGCCGTTTCCCAGGTTACTGTACTATTACCTGTTTTATCTTCGCGGTAACCGGTTTTTGTGGTTTGAGTTAAATCGCCAAACATGGCACCACCGCCCGAAATATAACCGCTACTCAAGTATAAAAATCGAGAATTTTGTGTTCCATCATTTCCCACAATACCATGTGAAGCTCTGATTTTCAGTTTGTCTAAAATTTTATCGCTTACTATGTTTTTAATAAATTGCTCTTCAGCCACATTCCAACCTGCCGAAACAGCAGGAAACCAGGCAAAACGTTTGTCGGCAGGGAAAGCCTCTGAACCATTATAACCCATGTTAAATTCAACCAGGTATTTCGATCTATAATCGTAAGTCAACCTATTAACAATACCATTGTATGTTACCGGTATATAATGATACACATCTTTTGATGCATCGGTCGCATACCATTTTTTATCAAGCGTGGCTAAAATTATTCCACCAATATTGTGGTCGCCAAACGAACGTTTATATTCCAAAGCACCCTCGGCATGAATTTTTCGGTTGCCTCCAAAGTCGCTTGAAGGGTTCGTAGCTAAGTATTTTTCACCCGAAGGTTGTAGTTGTCTTACTACATCACCAATGGCATTGGGCAAATAATCAACCCTGTATGTTATATAGCCTTGTCCTTGAGTTACCTTGTTTTCATAATAACTATCGTACGAAACCAGTCCGCGTGCCAACAAGCCTTTGGTTACAAAGTCGAGCTTTTGTTTAAAATTCAAGGTGAGTGCAATAGTATTCGCATTTTTTTGCGACAAACTTGTTCCTACAGCCGACATCAATGGGCTTCCTGCAAAGTTTATGGTGCTGGTCACAATTTTATCATCGTAAATAATTGGATAACTGATAGGTGTTGACGATATTAATGTCGTCCAATTAAAACCCGGATCATTTGTTTTTGATATGATACCACTTATCATTACGCCAATTTCTGTTGTGGGTGTTACATCAATGTCAATGTTTGATCTTAAATTAAAACGGTCGTATCTATAATTGTTATTCAACGAACGGTCTAATTGTTTTGAATAATCGCGCATCAAACCATCTTGTGTTAAGTAACCTACCGAAGTATAGTATTTCGCAAGTTTTGTTCCGCCACTTATGGTAACATTATGTTGTTGTTGCAATGCATTGGATTTGAGCATTAAATCAAACCAATCATTGTTAGGATATTCGAGCATATTTTCTTTGTCGGCATATTTTTTAATATCCTCCTCGGTAAATCGCGGAATTGCTGAAGGCACATCGTTTAATTGTGCTTCATTGTACATTCTTAAAAATGTTTCAGCACCAATCATTTTAGGAATACGGGTAGGTTGCTGCACCGAGAAATTGGAAGTTATACTTACTTTTGCCGGACCGACTTCGCCTTTTTTAGTCGTTACAATTATTACTCCATTGGCACCACGCACACCAAAAACAGCAGTGGAAGCAGCATCTTTTAGTACAGATACGCTTTCAATTTCATTGGGGTCAAGTTGCGTAAAATCACGCTCTACCCCATCTACCAATATCAAAGGGTTCGAACCATTTACAGTTTCGATACCACGAATTCTCATCGTTATTCCATCAGCACCAGGCTGTCCGCTACTTTGATAAGTGGTTAACCCCGGAGTACGACCTATCAAGGCTGTAGCAATGTTTGCAGTAGGTGTTTTTAATAAGTCTTTGGAACTTACCGAAACTACTGAACCTGTCATTGTTGCTTTCTTTTGGGAGCCATAGCCAACAACAACAATTTCAGATATCATTTTTGCATCCTCTTTCAGTTGAATATTTAAGCTGCGTTTTGCCCCAACTTTAACCTCAACAGATTGATAACCAATGTATGAAAAAGTAACAGTCGAATTTTCGACAGGTACCGAAATTGTAAACTCTCCATTAATATCTGTAATTGAGCCGGTACTTGACTTATCAACTACTACATTCACACCAATTAATGGTTCAAGTTTTTCATCTGTTATTTTTCCTTTGATGATTATACCCTTTTGAGCAGATACAATCAGTGGCAACAGCAATACTAGCGAAATAAGAAACGCTCTAATGCCATAATTTTTAATTGATTTTTTCATTCAATTTTATATAAAAGGTTATTGAAATTAGTTACATAATAATTAGTCCAAATAAACTTGCAGGGGTCTGCTCACTTGGATGTTTAAATCGTAAAGTCAATGCTTTTGTTTTAATTGTATCTTTCAACACAATACTATTCACCGTTTGGTGATTTGTGGTAGTGCTATAAATTATATTTTCAGTATCATCTAAAATTTCATATTCCTTCACGCAAAACGGCATAGCCGAATCGAAGTGTCCCATTTGCACATTTTCCATTGCATGGTCGAAGTCGGTATCAAAAAACAAGCGAATTTCACTTATGCTTTGATACTCATCCCAGCTAAGCGTTAAAGTTGGATTTTCATCTTCAAAACTGGCTACCCAAGCATTGGTGCCAACTACCGGACGGAGTAACTCCGTTTTGAGGTTGCTCATTTCAAAAGCCTCTAAGGTAGGTGTAAACTTTAATGCAAAATTTTTACCTTTTGGTCGACGCAATGGGCACCAAAGTTCAAATTTCTCCACACCAATATTATCCGGCGGAACCTGAATACCATAGTTAGAAACAGCAGGGTTTTGATAGTTAAACACCGACATTAGTCCTGTTATCAACTGGTCGCTTTCGGCAATTTCGATAAGCTCATTTTTCATGAAACAAATAAAATAGTAGCCACGCTCCACACCAAGAAGACTAAAATCTATATCAACATGCTGTGTGCCTTCATCTATATTATATTCGTCTTTAAATAAAATAACATCCGGGGTAAAATTCTCCTTTTTTATAGAAGTACGAATCTCTACCTTCAAGGTAGTTGCTTCTTTGCATTTTACTTCTACCTGTATAATTTGCACCCGTCCCTTTAAAGGTAAAAGCATTGCAGCCGGATAATCGAGTTTAAAATAATTATTATTTGGTTTCAGTTGGCTTATTGATAATTCGCTAGACACACTAATGGAAGCATTTTTTATTAAACCTCCAAATTCGTTCAGTTTTATTTCGGGTAAGTATTGCCCTGTAGCAATTAGTTTACGCTGTAAGTCTTTGATTTTTGCTGGTTGAATATAATCTACCGGTTTTTGATTTTTAGCAATACACAATGCTGCTGCC